>JBOHDW010000160.1:0-6328 GCA_050700795.1 Nocardioidaceae bacterium
CGCCCTGAAGGAGATGGTCGACCCACGCACCGAGCTGATCGGCGTGATCGATGCCGACTACCAGCTCGAGCCGGAGTTCCTCCGCCAGTGCGCGCCGCTGTTCGCCGACCCGGATGTCGGGTTCATCCAGGCCCCGCAGGACTACCGGGACTGGGAGCAGGCGCCGTTCTATCGCCGCCTCTACCGCTCGTACCAGTACTTCTTCGCGGTCTCGCAGCCTTCCCGAAACGAGCGGGACGGCGCGATCTTCGCCGGGACGATGGGACTGATCCGGCGGGGTGCCTTGGAGCGAGCCGGCGGCTGGGACGAGTGGTGCATCACCGAGGACGCCGAGCTCTCGCTGCGGCTGCTCCGCGACGGCTGGTCGGGCGTGCACGTGGACCAGTCGTTCGGCACGGGCGTGATGCCGCTGACCTTCGAGGCGCTCAAGGGTCAGCGGTTCCGATGGTGCTTCGGCGGCATCCAGATCCTGCGCCAGCATTGGCGGCTGATGCTTCCGGGGCGGTCGAACCGGAACAACCGGATGAGCCTGGGCCAGCGCTGGGCCTACCTGTCCGGCGCGTTGCAGTGGTACGGCGACGTGCTGGGACTGATCTTCTTCCTCTTCCTGCTCGCCGGCGCCACCAATGTGAGCCTCGGCGGCGGGTTGCTGTTCCGCAAGCTGACCGGCTTCCTGCTGGCGGCCATCCCGATGCTCGTCATCCTCGGCTTCGTGCGCGCGGTGGCGTTGCTGCGACGCGGGACCGGCGCCACTTGGCGCGAGGCGATGGGCGCGTTCATGATCTGGCAGTCCACCGCCCTCGTGGTGGCTCGCGCGTCCGTGCAGGGGCTCTTCGCCCGCGAGGCGGAGTTCCTCCGGACGCCCAAGACCGCCGAGGAGGCGCACTGGTGGGACGCCATCCGGGGGAACCCGGGTGAGACCGTGCTCGCCGTGCTCGGGATCGCCGCCATCACCGGCGCGCTGACGAAGGCGAACAGCTTCGCCGGGCTGCTCACCGCGGCCCTGCTGTTGTGGCCGACGATCGCATTCGCGACCGCCCCGTTGAACAGCCTCGCCGCGCAGCGGGCGGCCCTCCCGGCAGAGCTGAGCCGCCGCCGTGGGACCGAATACCGCCGGTACGGCGCGCGAAGGGTCACCGCCACCCTGGCGGGGGTCGGCGTCACCGTCGGCGCGGTTGCCCTGGCCGTCCTCCTGCTCGCGCCCGGCCCGGGTCCGGCCACCACTCCACAGCTGCTCGGTCCGGCCAGGGGACATGGTGTGACGACGAAGCCCTCCACCAGCCCGTCCGGGGGTCCGTCTGGGGGAGCCACGCCATCTCCTTCGGCGACCGCGAGCACGACCCCGACCACAACGCCGACGCCGTCCCCGAGCGCGACCAGCTCGGCACCCCCTCCGACCCCGTCGCCCACCGGGGTCTCGTCGGCACCGCCCTCGTCTCCCGCGGCTGCGGCCAACCCTCCGAGCGCGTCGGGTAGCCCGTGAGATGGCGGGCGACCCGCGGCGAAGCCCACGGCGTACCCTCGCGGTCTGCGCTCTGGTGGTGCTGAGCGTGCTCGCGTCGGGGTGCGGCGGCTCCCCGGCGTCGACCGGCCCGCTGGCCACCGGCCCTTCGACGACCGGGTATCCGGCCGCGGCCGAGCGCTTCCTGGCCGACTACGTGACCACCGACGGACGAGTGCTGCGCCATGACCAGGGCGGCGACATCGTCAGCGAGGGGCAGGCCTACGCGATGCTGCTGGCGGAGGTGGCCGGGCGACCGACGGCGGTGCGGACGATCTGGCGATGGACCGCGGCCCACCTCCAGCGGCCCGACGGCCTGCTCTCCTACCACGCGTCGGGCTCTGGCGACGTCGAGGACGCCAACCCGGCCACGGATGCCGACGTGCTGTGCGCGTACGCGCTGTTGCGCTACCGGGGAGCCGGCGAGGGTGCGCTGCATCGGGCCGGCAGGCGGATCGCGACCGCCGTACTCGCTCACGAGAGCGTGAGCGTCCGCGGAGCCCCCGTCCTCGTCGCAGGCACCTGGGCGACGGCGCCACCGGCGACCGTCAACCCCTCCTACTGGATGCCCGGCGTCTTCCGGGCGCTGGCCGCGTTCACCGGCGACAAGCGCTGGCGGGCGGCCGCCACGACCGCGGTCCGGCTCGTCGCACAAGTGACCGCCGACGGCAGCCGACTCCCGCCCGACTGGGCGCAGCTCTCGGGGACCGCGCTGGTGCCGATCGCCGCTCCGGACGGCTCCGCGCCGGTGCAGTACGGCCTCGACGCGGCCAGGCTCCCGGTGTGGTTCGGCACCGGTTGCACGCCCGCCGCCCACCGGCTCGCGGCCCGCTGGTGGAGCGGCCCGCTGTCGTCCGTTGGCAACCGGGGCGGCCTCGCGCTGTCGCTCACCGGACGGCCGGTGAACCAGGGCACCAACCCACTCCCGGTGATCGCCGCGGCGGCGGGGGCCGCGGCAGCCGGGCAGGCCGGTCGCAGCACCACCCTGCGGGCCCGGGCGGCAGTGCTCGCGCGGCGTACTCCGACGTACTACGGGGACGCGTGGCTGGCGCTCGGCGATGCGCTTCTTGACGATTCGCTCGACCCATGTCGGGAAGGACGGGCTGGCTGACCGGTCAGGAGAGAGTGCGAAGCCTGACCAGCAGCTGACCGTTGTCGCGGACCTCGGTCTCCACGACGTCCGCACGGGACTCCACGAAGCTCCGGAACGACGAGTAGCCCAGTGACTTCTCCTTGAACGTGGAGTCCATCCGCTGCATCTGGCTCTTCACGCCCGAGCCGTGGATCCACTCATCGTCGCTCTTCTCGAGGCCGATCCGGATGGCCCGCAGCAGGAGCGCGGTCGCCGCGGCGTCCTCGCTCGAGGACTCGCCGGACTCATCACCCTCGGTGGGGGTCCGCTTGGCGGCCTTCTTGGTGGTCTGCTTCTTCGCCGATCGCCCGGCGGCAGCCTTCTTGGCCGTCTTCGCCTCGGCGGGAGCCTCGAGAACCCCGGCTCCGTCGGCCGACGCCAGGGGCTGGGGAGCCAGCCCGGGGAGCCGGGAGTAGTCGGTGAAGTCGTCGCAGGCCGCCACCAGTGCACGACTCGTCGACCGAGCGACCCCGATGCCGACGACGAAGCGGCCCATCTGCTTGCAGCGCTGGGCCAGGGCCACGTAGTCGGAGTCCCCCGCGACCACCACCACGTGGGTGATGTCTTCATGTTGGTTGAGATCGCTGATCGCGTCGATCGAGAGCCGGATGTCGGCGCCGTTCTTCATGCCCGAGGTGGTGAACAGCTGGATCAGGTCGACGGCGCGGTCGACGAGCTGACGACGGTACGCCGCATTCGCGGGAGCCGACCAGTCGGCGTATGCCCGAGTCAGGGCCACAGCACCGAACGAGGAGGCGTAGTCGATGATCGCTCCGATGTCGACCTCCGCCTCGTGGAGGCGTACGTCGATCGGGTCCGTCGAACCCGGGGTGCCGGCGTGCTGGCGGGCGTTGTCCCTGCGCCACGCCCCATCGCCGTGGCGAAGGTCGTAGCAGGAGATCACCACGTTGTCGAAGTCGAGGTAGACCGCCACGCGGGCCTGGTCACTCATGCCCCGACCCTAGCCAGCCCGTCGACCCGGCTCGAACGCAACCTCAAAACCCGTCGACCCGGCTCGAACGCAATCTCACTCCCGGCGGCGCGCCCGGAACGCCTCGGTGACCAGGGGCCACAGGAACTCGCCCGATTCCGTCTCCGGGTTGGCGGCGAGGAACGCCCGTGCGGTGCGCTGCTTCGCCAGGCGCTCCTCCTCCGGCGCGACCAGCATGTGTGAATGGGTGCTGAACGTCGCCACCAACGAGTCCGCCGTACGCCGGTGAGAGTGGGCGAACCGCGGCGACTCCTCGAACGCATCAAAGAGGTCGTGCACAGGGAGCGGCTCGTCGTTGCTCGTGCCGGACAGGCTGGCGCTGGTGCGCATGCTCCGGCTGAACTCGACCACCCAGGGCACGCTTGAGTCGTCCTGGTTCCACAGCGCCACGAGTACGCCGCCCGGTCGCAGCACCCGCCCGATCTCGGCGAGCGCACGGACCTTGTCGAACCAGTGGAAGGCCTGGCCGACGAAGACGGCATCGGTCGACGCGTCGGGGAGGGGGACCGCCTCCGCCGTACCCGTCATCGCGGGGACCTTCGGCAGCAGCCGACGCAGCTCGGCGAGCATCTCCGGGTCGGGCTCGACCGCGGTCACGTTCAGCCCGAGCGCGACCAGCCCGGCGGTCAGCTTGCCCGTCCCGGCCGCCAGGTCGAGAGCGGCGGTTACCTCCCGCCCCGCGCCTTCGAGTCCCCATCGGATCGCGTCGACCGCGTAGTCGGGTCGGTTCTCGGCGTACGCCCGGGCGGTTGCTCCGAACGACCGCGCCCGTCGGGCGTGCAGGGCCTCGTCGCGGTGGGGTTCGGTCACCGGCTGAGGCTAGCGCCCGAAGCGGAGCGTTGCGTTCAAGCCGGGTCGACGTCAGCAGCCGTGGTTGAGAGTGGCGTCGGCGCGCGCATCGTTGCCGTAGGCACGCGCCTGGGCGACATCGGGGAAGACCACGCTCGCCGCGCCGACCATCCCCGTCCCCCCTTGTACGACGCACGCGGTGATCTTCGAGGGGTCGATCGAGGCCACCGCCGCGGCCAACGTGTACAGCTGCGATGGCTTGAGGTCCGTGAACAGGTTCTTGGCCGCGGTGTAGACCCCACGCTCGAAGAAGCCGGGCTTGTCGATGTTGCCGCGCACCTTGCGCAGGATCGACTTGATCAGCTGCTGCTGGTCCGCGGAGCGGTCGAAGTCACCCGCGGGGAGCTCGTGGCGCTCGCGCGCGAAGATCAGCGCCTGGAAGGGATTGAGGTTGTTCCACCCCACCTTGTACCCCTGCGGCCGGATCGGGTCGCTCCACGCCCACTTGGAGTAGACCCGGACACCCCCGATGATCCGCACCATGTTGCGGAACTGGTCGAACCCCGTGGTGAACACGTAGTCCGGGGTGATCCCGACGAGGTTGGCGACCGACTTCGCCATCAGTTGCGGGCCGCCGTAGTACATCGAGGCGTTGATCTTGTTCATCCCGGCCCCCTGGATGTCGACCCAGGAGTCTCGAGGGATGCCGATGTCGGTGGCGGCGTGGGTGTTCAGGTTGAGCCCGACCAGCTGGATGGCGTCGGCGCGCTGGCCCACCAGCGCCTGGCCGGGGCGAGCGTCCGATCCGAGGCAGAGCACCCAGATCACGTTCTTGGGGTGGTCGACGGCCGAAGCCGTGTTGACCTGGACCAGGGACATGCCGGTGTTGTGCACCACGGAGTCTGGTACGACGATCGCGGTGACCGCCAGGACCAGACCGAGCACGACGAGGCGGCGTACGACGCGGAACTTGTTGCGCATGGTCAGGATCCCTTCACCGAGTGGGCCGACCGGGCCAGGCTGTAGCCGAAGATCTGCCACTGTGAGCTTCCGTTGACCCGGGTCAGGGTCAGCCGCCCGGTCACGGTGACCTGCTGGGCCGGCTTGGCGCCGCGCTCATCGAGATAGACGAGCCTGACTCGTGCGCTGACCCCGGCCGCGACCTTGTGCGGGGCGAGCACCGAGAGGTAGGCGGTCTTCGTCTTCGCCTCGACTCGCTGGGTGGTCGGCCCGAGCGTGGCGTTGGTGATCAGGTCGATGTCTCCCTTGGCCTGTTGGGAGAGGTTGGTCGGGAACTGGCTCAGCGCGTCGGAGAAGTCCGACCGCGGGTAGGTACCTCCGAGGTACGCCGCGTCGAAGTACGCGTCGATCGCCTTGCCGATGCTCGCCTGGAGGTTGGCCTGCGCCCCCGGGGACAGCTTCCCCGAGACGCGGGTCACGAGGACCTTCAGCGGCACCGGTGTGGCCGTCACACTCGGGGTCGGGGAGCCCGCCGCGGCCGGCTTTGCGTGATGGGTGCAGGCGGCCGTTGCGGCCAGCAGGGCGAGGGTCGAGACGACAGCCAGCGACCGAGCTCGGGCTGATTTCACCGTCGTGGTTCCTCCTCGGCCGACCCCGCAGGACCGACTGTGTCCGGTTGCCCCAGGGGACTAGCCTTGGAGCCGTTGACCACCCTAGAGAACCACGCCGGTAAAACAGCGGAAGAGGCGATTGCGGTCGTGCCCGAGTCTTCACAGGACGCCCCCTCCTCGGCCCCCCCGGAAGCGGGGGCGGACGACGACCCGATGGCGGCGTTCGGCGCCAACGAATGGCTCGTCGACGAGATGTACGAGCGCTACCAGCAGGACCCCGAGAGCGTGGACCCGGCGTGGTGGGACTTCTTCAAGACCTACTCCCCCGACGGCTCCCCCGCTGG
>JBOHDW010000161.1:0-8345 GCA_050700795.1 Nocardioidaceae bacterium
TCACCCCGATCCTGTCCCTGCTGAGCACCACTCTGGAGGTCGAGCCGAGGTCGCAGGTGACGCTGATCTACACCAACCGGACGCACCGCACGGTGATGTTCCTGGAGGAGATCGAGGACCTCAAGGACCGCTACCCGGACCGGATGCAGCTGATCCACCTGCTCACCAGGGAGGCGCAGGAGGTCGAGCTCTTCTCGGGCCGCCTCGACGTGGACCGGATGAGGCGGCTGTTCGCCCTGGTCCCCCTCGCCGGGGTCGACGAGTGGTTCCTGTGCGGCCCCTTCGACATGGTCAGCTCGATCCGCCGCCTCCTCGTCGGGGAGGGGGTCCCGAAGCGTGCGGTGCACTCCGAGGTCTTCCACGTCGGTCCGGCGGCCCCCGCGCCCCGGCGTACGACGGAGGCCGGACCCGCCGGTGGCGCCGAGGTCACCATCCGCCTCGACGGCCGCAGCTCGACGTTCCCGCTGCCGTACGACGGCCCGGTCGTGCTGGAGGCCGCCTTGTCGGTGCGGGCCGACGCGCCGTACGCCTGCCGGGGTGGGGTCTGCGGCACCTGCCGGGCGAAGGTCGTCGAAGGCAGGGTCGAGATGGAGACCAACTACGCCCTCGAGCCGGACGAGCTCGAGCGCGGCTACGTGCTGACCTGCCAGTCGCACCCGACGAGCGAGAGGCTGGTGCTCGACTACGACGCCTGACCCGGCTCCACGACGCGTCGGTGCAGCTCGACGGTGAGCGCGTGGATCTGGCGGGTCAGCTGGGTGTTGGTCTTGAGCTCCAGCTCGGACTCCGTGAAGTCGTGGTCGGCCTTGGCCTGCTGGAAGGCCGCCTGCCGGTTCTGCCCGATCATCACGAACGTGGACAGGAAGATCGCCTCGAGCGACACCACGAGGGTCAGGGTCGGCCAGGGCGACCTCTCCACGAACAGCATCCAGACCGCGAACATGCCGGCGTGCAGGTAGACGAAGGTCATCGATCCGGCGAACGCGGTGATCACGTCCGCGATGCGCAGCTGGACGCTGGCGGCGCGCTGGGTCATCACCGCGACGGTGGCGGGGTGATGCACGGGGGTGCTGGTAGCAGAGCTCATGGCGTCACGATCCCATCCGGGCGGGGCTCCGGGGACGGGACGCGCGGCGTGTGACCACGGCGAGCCGGGGCGGCCGGAGGTAGGTTGAGCGGATGCGGCAGTACCTCGACCTGCTCCAGCGGGTCCTCGACGACGGAGTGGCGAAGTCCGACCGCACCGGGACCGGCACCAGCTCCGTCTTCGGTCACCAGCTGCGCTTCGACCTGTCCGCCGGGTTCCCCCTGGTGACCACCAAGAAGGTGCACACGCGCTCGGTCTTCGCCGAGCTGCTGTGGTTCCTTCGCGGCGACACCAACGTCAAGTGGCTGCGGGACCGCGGGGTCACCATCTGGGACGAGTGGGCCGACGAGAACGGCGACCTCGGCCCCGTCTAC
This sequence comes from Nocardioidaceae bacterium, assembly GCA_050700795.1. GTDB lineage: Bacteria > Actinomycetota > Actinomycetes > Propionibacteriales > Nocardioidaceae > JBOHDW01. Next base: position 1,462 of record JBOHDW010000161.1, read on the forward strand.
GGCTACCAGTGGCGCTCCTGGCCGACCCCCGACGGCCGCCACGTCGACCAGATCAGGCAGGTCGTCGACGGGTTGCAGAGCGACCCCGACTCGCGGCGTCACCTGGTCTCGGCGTGGAACGTCGCCGACATCCCGCAGATGGCGCTGGCACCGTGCCACGCGCTGTTCCAGTTCTATGTAGCTCCGGCCGACGACGGCCCCGGAAGGTTGAGCTGCCATCTCTACCAACGGTCGGCCGACGTCTTCCTCGGCGTGCCGTTCAACATCGCGTCGTACGCCCTGCTCACGCACATGGTCGCCCAGGTCACCGGCCTCCGGGTCGGCGACTTCGTGCACACGCTCGGCGACGCGCACCTCTACACCAACCACCTCGACCAGGCGCACGAGCAGCTCGGCCGGGAGCCACGAGCGCTGCCGACTCTCAGCCTCGACCCCGGCGTGACCGAGATCGACGGCTTCGACCTCGAGCACATCGAGCTGGTGGGCTACGACCCGCACCCGGCCATCAAGGCCCCGATCGCGGTCTGAGGGATGAAACGGGTCGTCATGGTCGCCGCGGTCGCCGACAACGGGGTGATCGGTGCGGACGGTGGGGTGCCCTGGCACCTCCCCGACGACCTGCGGCACTTCCGGGAGACCACCACCGGAAACACCGTCGTGATGGGGCGCACCACGTTCGAAGGCATCGGCCATCCGCTGCCGTACCGCACCAATGTGGTGGTCACCAGGTCCCCGGGCTGGACCGCCGACGGGGTCGTCGTGGCGCACTCGCTCGAGGAGGCCCTGGAGCTCGCCGGCGGGTTCGAGGGGGACATCATGATCGGCGGTGGCACCCAGATCTACCAGGCGGCGATGCCCTACGCGACCGACCAGGTGCTCACCGAGGTCCATCGCTCACCCGACGGTGACCGGCGCTACCCCTCGTTCGACCCGGCCGAGTGGGTCGAGACCCGGCGGGAGGACCGCGACGGCTACTCATGGGTGTGGCTGTCGCGGGTCGAAGTCGGGCGCTGACCCGCTGTTGCCAGCGGCCGCACCTGAGGGGTGGAAGGGCGGTTCTGGCGACGCGAAACTGTCGGTGGTCGCTGGTTGACTTCTTCCATGGTGACGATGGCGCTCGACCCCCGACCCGAGGCGAGCGCGCGCGTGCTCGACCGGGCCGCGGAGGCGTTGCGGGCCCGCGCCGCCGCGGACGTGGCGCTGCTGACCGCCGCCCTCGAGTGGGCCGAGCTGCATCCGGTGCCCGAGGGCGAGACGTCGTACGCCGGCTGGGGTGAGCGCGACCTGCACGGTGAGGGCGTTGTCCCACTCGCCGGGCAGGGTGCGCCGCTCGTGGCGGAGTTCGCTCCCGTCGAGCTCGCCGCCGTGCTCGGTTGGACACCGTTGGCCGCGAGCCGGCTGATGGCCGACGCCCTCGAGCTCAAGCATCGGCTGCCCCGGTTGTGGGGGCTGGTGGGCGAGGGCAAGGTCCCGGTGCACCTCGCCCGCCACGTCGCCGACCAGACCACCGACCTGAGCCCCGAGGCGGCTCGTCATGCGGACCGGCTGGTGACCTGGGACCCCCGCCGGCTCAACCGGGTCAGGGTCGAGCGGCTCGTCGATGAGGCGCGGCTCTTCCACGATCCCGACCGGGCCGTCGCCGACGAGGAGCGGGCGCTGGCCGGTCGTGGCGTTCGGTTGCGACCGGGGAGCACCGCCGCAACCACCGACGTCCAGATGACCCTCGACACCCAGGACGCCTCGCGTTCGACCGGACCGTCGCCGCCGCCGCCCGGGGGCTGGCGGCGCTCGGAGACGCGGACCCGCTCCACCTCCGTCGCGCGAAGGCGGTCGGCTTCCTCGCCGACCCGCAGCGTGCACTCGACCTGCTCGGCGGACGGGAGCCGGCCGCGGCCGCGTCGTCGACCACGCTCTACCTTCACCTCGACGAGACGACCCTGCTCGCTCTCGACGCCGACCGCGCCGGGGCGGTCCGCTCCGACCGGCTCGGAGTGGTGAGCACGGAGCTGCTGTCGAGCTGGCTGGCCGACGCGACCGTGGTGGTCCGCCCGGTGCTCGACCTGGCCCGCGGCGATGCCCGTGACGCTCACGACCCACCCGCCTGGATGAGCGAGCTGGTCAGGCTGCGCGACCGGCACTGCGTGTTCCCCGGATGCCGCCGGGCCTCGGCGCACTGCGACCTCGACCACATCGTGCCCTACGCCCCCGATGGACCGCCGGGCCAGACTCGCCCCGACAACTTAGCGCCGCTGTGTCGCGGCCACCATCGCGCCAAGACGCACGGGCAATGGCGCTACCGACGTCGAGGGGACGGCAGCTATCGCTGGGACTCGCCCACGGGCAGGTTCTTCGAGGTGTTGCCCGCGCCGCGAAGACCGCGCCCGCCCCGGCTGCCCTGACTCGCGACCGGTCAGGCGGACAGCCGCGCGTCGAGGGCGTCGAGGAACCACTCCATGCTCGCGGCCAACGGCCTTGGCAGGGCGAAGCCGCCCACCGCATCGAGGGCGACGAAGCCGTGCATCCCGGCCCGCAACGCCCGGGTGGCGTCGACCATCTCCACCTCCCCGGCGCCGTAGCCGGCCAACACGTCGTAGACCACTCCGGTGACCTCGGCGCTGACCCGCCGATCCGTCTCGTCGCCCGGCACGGGAGGGGCCTGGGCGGCGAGGTACTCAGCGGGGTGCGTTCGAGCCCAGTCGGCGTACGCCGAGGCGAGCGCCTCGAGGGCGTCGCGCCGGGCCCGCCCGACCGTGGCCCTGGTGAGTACGGCGACGAGGTCGTGCTTGGCGCGCAGCGCCATGGCCCGCCGGAGAGCCGGGAGGCCGTCGACGTGCTTGTACAGGCTGGGCACCCGCACCCCCAGGCTGTCGGCGACGGCGGCCAGGGTGAGCCGGTCGAGCCCCTCGCGGTTGGCGATCCGGGCGGCCTCGTCCACGACCCGTTCGGGGGACAGCCCGGCCCTAGGCACCCGCGGACACCTTCGCGGCGAACGCGGCGACCGCTGGGTTGACCAGGTCGGGGCGCTGCGCGTAGGGGTAGTGGCCGGACTCCGGGACCATCAGCACCTCGCCGCCGAGGGTGGTCCGGATCCACTCCGCCTCCGCCTTGGGGTCCTTGAAGTCGGGGTCCAGCTCGCCCATGACCACCAGGGTCGGCGCGTGGACCCGGGCGGCTGCGGGCTGGGCCGGGCGGTGGTTGGTCGCGGTGGTGCGGCAGAAGGCCCGCGTGTGACCGGGGCGGGCGAGTGCCGCCATCACGGCGTCGCGGTGCGCCTCGAAGTCGGCGGGCCTGCGGCCGGCGTACAACGACGGGAGGTAGCGCTTCCACACGGCCTTCGCCCAGGGCGGCTGCATGGCGGCGCGCATGGCCAGCCCCAGAAGGGGGTTGAGCTTGGGCTCCCGGACGAACGCGCCGATGAGGACGAGCCCGGTGACCAGCTCGGGGCGGTCGGCGGCGGCGATCACCGAGGCCGCGGCGCCCATCGAGTGCCCGACGAGCAGCGCGGGGCCACCGAGCTCCTCCACGAGGGCGACGATGTCGGAGGCGGCGGCGGGGTCGTCGTAGGCCGAGAACGTGGTGTCGCTGTCGCCGTGGCCGCGCAGCTCGAGGACCGCGACCCGGTGGCCCGCCTCGGCGAGGGCGGGGGCCAGGTAGCGGTAGGTCGCCCGGATGTCGCCCATCCCGGCCACACAGACCACGAGGGGCCCCTCGCCCCTGACGTCGTAGGCGACCCGGCCCTCCGGTCGTTGGAGGTACCGGACGGCGGGGCTCTCTTGGCTGTTTGTCATAGCCTGAAAGCTAATAACATTAGCCACGCTTGTCAAGGGGACTCTGCCAAGGTAGCTGCATGGATCTGCGCATCTTCACCGAACCGCAGCAGGGCGCCACCTACGACGACCTCCTCGCGGTCGCCCGCACCGCCGAGTCGCTCGGGTTCGGCGCCGTCTTCCGCTCCGACCACGACCTCGCCATGGACACCGATGGGCTGCCCGGCCCGACCGACGCGTGGCTGACCCTGGCCGCCCTCGCCCGTGAGACCACCACGATCCGTCTCGGCACGCTGATGAGCTCGGCGACGTTCCGGTTGCCCGGTCCGCTGGCGATCTCGGTGGCCCAGGTCGACCAGATGAGCGGCGGCCGCGTTGAGCTGGGCATCGGGGCGGGCTGGTACGACGCGGAGCACCGCGCCTACGCGATCCCGTTCCCCGACGTCGGGGAGCGGTTCGACCGGTTGGAGGAGCAGCTGGCCGTGATCACCGGGCTGTGGGCAACCCCGGCCGGCGAGCGGTTCACCCATCGGGGTCGCCACTACCCCGTCGTCGACTCGCCCGCGCTGCCCAAGCCGGTGCAGCATCCGGGCCCGCCGGTCATCGTCGGCGGCGGGGGCAAGCGCCGGACCCCCGCGCTCGCGGCGGTGTACGCCTCGGAGTTCAACATGCCCTTCGACTCCGTGGGGGCCACCCGCGAGCAGTTCGCGCGGGTGCGGGCCGCCTGTGAGGCGGTCGGCCGCGACCCCGGCGAGCTGGTCTACTCCAACGCGCTGACGGTCTGCTGTGGTGCCGACGAGGCGGGGGTACGCCGCCGCGCCGAGGCGATCGGCGAGGACGTGGACGACCTGCGGGCCAACGGGGTGGCCGGGACCCCGGCCGAGGTGCTGGAACGACTCGGCTCCTTCGCGGAGGTGGGCTCCGAGCGGGTCTACCTGCAGCTGCTGGACCTGGCCGACCTCGACCACCTGCACCTGATCGCCGAAGAGGTGGTCCCGGCGTTGTGAGGGGCGGGCCGATACCCTGAGGCCATGACTGCGCCGGCCGCCCCGTTCGGGCGGGTGCTGACCGCGATGGTCACCGCTTTCCACGACGACGGCAGCCTCGACCTCGACGGCACCGTGCGGGTGGCGGCGTACCTCGCCGACCATGGTCACGACGGGATCCTCGTCTCAGGCACCACCGGAGAGTCACCGACGACCAGCACCCGTGAGCAGGGCCTCCTGCTGCACGCCGTCGTCGAGGCCGTGGGCGACCGGCTCTCGGTGGTCGCGGGCGTGGGCACCAACGACACCGCGCACTCGATCGAGCTGACCGAGCAGGCGACCAAGCTGGGTGCGGCCGGCGTACTCCTGGTCACGCCGTACTACTCCAAGCCGTCGCAGCCGGGGGTGCTGCACCACTTCACCGAGGTGGCCCGCGCCACCGACCTGCCGGTCATGCTGTACGACGTCCCCGGCCGCACGGGCACCGGGATCGCGATGGACACCTACCGTCGTGCCGCGGAGCTGGACAACATCGTGGCGGTCAAGGAGGCGGCCGGCGACTTCGCACGGGGGAGCCGGCTCATCGACGAGGCCGGGCTGGCGATCTACTCCGGCGACGACGTGGCGAACCTGGCCTGGCTCGCGCACGGTGCCTCCGGGATCGTCTCGGTCGTCGGCCACCTCGCCGGGGACGCGTACGCCGACATGGTCGGCGCCTTCCTCGAGGGACGCGCCGGCGACGCGCTCGCGATCTACACGCGGCTGATCCCGGCCGTGGACGCCGTCATGGGCGTCGCGAACTACGGCGCCACCACCGCGAAGGCCGCGCTCGAGCTGTCCGGCGTCCTGACCAACCGCTTCGTGCGTCCGCCCCTGCTGCCCCTGGACGACGACGAGGTCGCCGCCCTGCACGACGGACTCGCGACCGCCGGACTCCTGCCACCCAGAGGAACTCAGTGACCCACTCGCACCCAGAGCTCTCCGCACCGGCCGCGCTGCCGAAGGGGGGGATGCGGATCATCCCGCTCGGCGGGCTCGGCGAGGTCGGCCGCAACATGACGGTCTTCGAGCACGCCGGCCGGCTGCTCATCGTCGACTGTGGCGTGCTCTTCCCCGAGGAGCACCACCCGGGCGTCGACCTGATCCTGCCCGACTTCGACGCGATCCGAGACCGCCTCGACCGGGTCGAGGCGCTGGTGCTCACGCACGGTCACGAGGACCACATCGGGGCGGTGCCGTACCTGCTCCGGGAGCGGCCCGACATCCCGCTCATCGGCTCGAAGCTGACCCTCGCCCTGCTGACCGGCAAGCTGCGTGAGCACCGGCTCAAGGAGACCGCGCAGCACGAGGTCAAGGAGGGCGACCGGCTCTCCTTCGGCCCCTTCGACCTGGAGTTCGTCGCGGTCAACCACTCCATCCCCGACGCCCTGGCGGTCGCGATCCGCACCGGCGCCGGCCTGGTGCTGCACACCGGCGACTTCAAGATGGACCAGCTGCCACTGGACGGCCGGATCACCGACCTGCGCTCGTTCGCGCGCCTCGGGGAGGAGGGCGTGGACCTGTTCATGGTCGACTCCACGAACGCGGAGGTGCCCGGGTTCACCACGGCCGAGGTCGCGATCGCGCCCGTGCTCGACCAGGTCTTCGCCGCCAACAAGCACCAGCGCATCATCGTGGCCTGCTTCGCCTCCCACGTGCACCGCGTCCAGCAGATCATGGACGCCGCCGTCGCCCATCACCGCAAGGTCGCCTACGTCGGGCGGTCGATGGTGCGCAACATGGCCATTGCCGAGGAGCTGGGGTACCTCCACGTGCCGCCGAACACGCTGGTCGACCCGAAGGCGCTCGACGACATCCCCCCCGAACGGGTCGTGCTGATCTCCACCGGCTCGCAGGGGGAGCCCATGTCGGCCCTGTCGCGCATCGCCCAGGGCAGCCACCACACGGTCCACATCGAGCCCGGTGACACGGTCGTGCTGGCCTCGTCGCTGATCCCGGGCAACGAGAACGCCGTCTACCGCGTGATCAACGGGTTGATCAGGCTCGGCGCGAACGTCGTACACAAGGGGAACGCGCTCGTGCACGTCTCGGGGCATGCCAGCGCCGGGGAGCTGCTCTACTGCTACAACAT
>JBOHDW010000162.1:0-5091 GCA_050700795.1 Nocardioidaceae bacterium
GCGGATCAGCGGCCAGGAGTCGCTGGTCGCCACGATCCGCGGCTTCCGACCAGGCGACAAGGTCACCATCACCTACTACGGGACGGACAAGTCGACGCACACCGTGACGATCGCCCTCGGCAGCGACGGAGGCAGCGCCACGTCCTGAAAGATGTCGGCACCCGGGCATGACCCTGACACGCCCCGAAGCCCGGGTGCCGATGCCCACGTAGGCCCATCGGCTTTCCCCCTTTAGCCGGTGGGCCTACACCATTCGAGGGGCCGGTCGATCGGCCACCGCGTCGAGCAGCCGCCGGGCCTTCCACCGGGTCTCGGCGTACTCCTCCGCGACGTCACTGCGCACCGTGATCGCCCCCCCGGTGCCCAGGTCGTAGCGGAACCCGACCCCCGCCGGCGTCGCGACCAGGGACCGGATCACCACCCCGAGGTCGGCACGACCGTCGCCGCTGATCCAGCCGAACGCGCCGGCGTAGACACCGCGCGGGGTGGACTCGACGTCGTGGATGACCTGCATGGTGCGCAGCTTCGGCGCCCCGGTCATCGAGCCGGCCGGGAACAGCGCGCGCAGTGCCGGCACCGTGGCGATGTCGTCGCGCAGGTGCCCGCGGATGGTCGAGACGAGCTGGTGGACCGACGGGTAGGACTCGACCTCCATCAGCGTGGGCACGGTGACCGTGCCGGGCTCGCACACGATGGCCAGGTCGTTGCGGAGCAGGTCGACGATCATCAGGTTCTCGGCGCGGAACTTCGCGTCGTTGCCGAGTCGTTCGGCCTCGGCCCGGTCGGTGACGGCATCGGTGGAACGGGCGGTTGTCCCCTTGATCGGCTTCGCCTCCAGCCATCGGAGCCGGTCAACGGTCGCGAACCGTTCGGGGCTGCTGCTCAGCAGTCGGACGTCATGGTGCCGGAGGAAGCCGGAGTACGGCCCCGCGTTCGCGGAGCGCAGTCTCAGGTACGCCGCCACCGGGTCGGCCTCGCTGTGCACCGACTCCCGGTAGGTCAGGTTCACCTCGTAGCTGTTGCCGAGACGAAGCTGGCGCTGCACCTCGGCGTACGCCGCGGCGTAGTCGGGGGGGACCGGTCCGCGCGGCTCTCCAAGGGCCGGGGGGCCGGGATGCGTGGGCGGGTGCTCGATGATGACCGGATCACGCACGCGCATCCACACCGCGTCCGGCACCCGAGGGTCGACGAGAGCGGGTAGGTCGGGGCGGGCGGCGTACCCGAAGTAGCCGACCCAGTGCACGGACGGGTCGCCGCCGTCGGCCCGCAGCTCCTCCTCGAGTACGCCGAAGATGTCGTCGCCGACGACCTCGCTGTGCGAGGTGTGCCGGGTGACCCGCCGGGTCCCGCCGTCGTAGGTCAACGACACGTCGTCGGCGGAGAGGGCGCCGAGCAGGGAGCGCCGCCCCGACCACTCGCGCGAGCCGCCGCCGTCGAGCCAGAACATCCGGTCGTGGTCACGCGCGAGGTCGACGAAGACCTCCGCCGGGTCGGTCGTCACGCGCCGGCCAGGAAGTTGGCCACGAGACGGGCGCCGTGCTCGGTGAGGACGGACTCGGGGTGGAACTGCACGCCCCACTGTCGCCTGGTGCGGTGCGCGACCGCCATCACGAAGTCGCCGGGGCAGTCGGCGGTCCGCTCCAGCACATCCGGCAGCTCGAGTGCCGCCAGCGAGTGGTAGCGCACCGCGCGGAACGGCGAGGGTACGCCGGCGAACATCGGGTGGCCGTGATGGGTCACGTCGGCCACCTCGCCGTGCGCCGGCTCGACGGCCGACACCACGCCGCCGTACGCCGCGACGAGGCCCTGCATGCCGAGGCAGACGCCCAGGATCGGGAGCTCCGACCGCAACAGCAGCGCGGTTCCGACGGCGAAGTCGGCCGGCTCGTTCGGCGTACCGGGGCCGGGCGAGAGGACCAGGTGGCTGAAGCCACCGCCCAGGAGCTCGTCGGCCGACACCTCGTCGTGCTGGACGACGTCGGGGAGCGCCCCCGTCACGCCGGCGATCAGGTGGACGAGGTTCCAGGTGTAGGAGTCGTGATGGTCCACGACGCAGACCCGTGGCTCCCGGGTCACGTGAGCAGGTCGAGCACGAGGTCGTGGACCAGGCCATAGCCGTGCTCGGTGAGGATCGACTCGGCGTGGAACTGCACGCCACGAAAGTGCGGCCCGCGCACCAGATGGACGTCCCCCGTCACGGGGTCCGCCGCCACCGTGACGCCCGGCGGCAACGCCTGCCGGACCCGGCCCACGAACGTGTTGTAGAACCCGACGTTCTCCTCGCGCCCGCCGATCAGCACCGGCGACTGGGTGCCCTGGAACACGATGTCCTTGAACGCCAGGTCGATGCCCAGCCGGTCGCAGAGCACCTGGTGACCGAGGCAGACCGCCAGGAACGGCCGACCGCTCGCCAGCAGGGCGTCGGCGGCCGCCCGGAACGTGGCGATCTTCGGGGTCCGCGGGTCGCGGGGGTCGCCGGGACCGGGGCCCAGGATCACCAGGTCGTAGCCGTCGAGACAGCCCGGTTGGTAGTCGGCATGGCGCACCACAGTGCTGCCCATGCCGAGTACGCCGAGCAGGTGGCGCAGCATGTTCACGAAGTCGTCGTCGCCGTCGAGGATCACCGCAGTCCTGCCCTTGAGCTCGGGCACCGGCGGCGTACTCGACTGGTCGGTGAGCCAGAACGTGCTCAGCCGGGCGTTGCGGCGGCCCAGCGCGATGCGCACGTCCTCGTCACGGGTGAGGTCGTCGATCCCCTCCGCGGCGGCCGACGCCGACGGGACCAGTCCGAAGGCGGCGAGGATCCCGGCCGCCTTGGCGCGGGTCTCGGCGACCTCGCTCGCCGGGTCGGAGTCACGCACGAGGGTCGCGCCGGCGAGCACCCTCAGCTCGCCTTCGGGGGAGACGTCGGCGCTCCGGATGACGATCGGCGAGTCAGCGGTGGGCCGCCCCTGGCCGTCCCTTCCGAGCAGGGCCAGCGCGGCGCCGTAGTAGCCGCGCCCGTCGGGCTCGTACTTCTTGATCAGCCGGAAGGCGTTCCGGACCGGTGAACCGGTAACCGTGGCGGCGTACATCGTGTCGCGCAGCACGTCGCGCACGTCGCGGTTGGTGCGGCCGGCGAGGAGGTACTCGGTGTGCACCAGGTGGGTCATCGGCTTGAGGAACGGCCCTAGCACCTGGCCGCCCTCGTTGCAGATGTCGCACATCATCTTGAGCTCCTCGTCGACGACCATGAAGAGCTCGTAGATCTCCTTCTCGTCGGCGAGGAAGTCGAGCAGCTTCTCCTTGCGCGTAGCGGGCTCCTCGAGCCCGGCCAGCCGGAAGGTGCCACTGATCGGGTTCATCCGTACGTCGTCGCCGGTCACGCTGACGTGCCGCTCGGGCGAGGCACCGATGAGGAAGCGCTCGCCGGTGAAGAGGCAGTAGGTCCAGTACGCCCCCCGCTCGCGCTCGAGCAGCCGGCGCAGCACGGTGAGCGCGCGGCTCGCGTCCCACTGCCTCAACCGGGCCGTGTAGGGCCGCGCGACGACGAGGTTGGCCCCCTCGCCGTTGCCGATCTCGTCCCGGATGATCGCGGCGACGACCGCGGCGTACTCGGTGTCGTCGGAGTCGAAACCGCCCCGGTCCTCGAACTCGACCGGCATGTCGGGGAGCGCGGCGACCAGGTCGTCGAGGCCGATGTGCTCCTCGCTCTCCACCTCCAGGACGATCAGCGGGGTGCCGTCGTCGTGGACGTCGTACCCGCGTTCGGCGGCCTGGCGGAACGGGATGGCCAGCAGCCGGTCGAAGCGCCTGCCGGCGTCGGGTGGGCCCTCCTCGAGGGGGACGTCGGCGAGGCGGTCGGCGGTGCTCGGCGTACCGCCCAGGAGGGTGACCGAGTCCGCGTCCTGCTGGCGGATGACCGCCCAGGCCGGAAACTCGAGGAGCGCCTCGAGCGCGGCACGGGCGGCTGCGATCGTCATGCCGGAACGCTACCCCGCCCAGTCGACCCGGCTCTTGGGTCGCACGTTTGCGCCGGGCTGAGCTCAACGCCGGCACAGGAGAGGAGAGTACGGCGCGGGTGGGCTCCCTGCCCCGGCTCGTTGGGTGGTCCGAGCTGTGGAACGGTACCGCTGTCCAGGACCCCGAGTTGCGACCGCACCGTTCCGCAGCTCGTTGCCCGGTCGGGTCGGCCCCGGGTTGATCTGCGCAACCAAGCACAGCCCCGGTTACGCAGCCCGAAACGGCCGATCCGACTGCGCAACCAAGCACAGCCACGATGGCGCGGCCGCGGCGGAGCCCAGATCGCTTCGAAGCCGATCGACGGCAACGCAACCGGCCCGAACGCCGTACCAGGCCCCATCTCCGCCGCCCCTTGACCAGCACCCAGGCGAGACGGACAGCCCGACTTCAAGCCGGATCGAGAGCGCGGGTCTCAGGAGGAGATGGTGACCAGGCGCTGCGTCGCCCGGGTGAGTACGACGTAGAGGGTCGCCCGACCGGTCACGGACTCGTTCTCGATCTCCGCCGGCTGCACCACCACGATGCCGTCGAACTCGAGCCCCTTGGTCTCCAGCCCGCTCACCACGGAGACCCGCTCCACCGGAGCATCGGCCAGCCAGCGGGTCGCCTCGGGGATGCGGGCCACCGGGACCACCACGGCGACCGTGCCCTCGACGCCGGCGAGGACGTCCTGCAACGCGGTGGCGACCCCGGCCTCCAGATCGTCGACGACCGCCTCGACGGGTACGACGCCCGTGGCCCGCACCGCCGTCGGAAGGTCGGCGTCGAGCCCCACCCGCCCGGCGTACGCCGCCGCGAAGTCGTAGATCTCCTTGCTGTTGCGGTAGTTCGTCGACAGATGGAACGCGTGCTCCGGCTTGTCGACGAGGGCGGCCTCGCGCGCGACGGCGGCCTCGTCCGGCCACGGCCACGACGACTGCGCCGGATCGCCGACGATCGTCCAGGTCGCACCGCGCCCGCGGCGGCCGACCATCCGCCACTGCATAGGAGTCAGGTCCTGCGCCTCATCGACCAGCACGTGGGCATAGCCGTCGTCCTCGGTGCGGATGGTCGGCGGCGACCACGCCGGACCACCTCTGTACTCGCGGT
>JBOHDW010000163.1:0-5466 GCA_050700795.1 Nocardioidaceae bacterium
GTCGGCGGCCGGGCGATCGACCCGCTGTTCGAGGCGGTTGTCGAGGCCACCGAGGAGGCGGTGCTGAACTCGATGTTCGGGGCCCCCGACACGGTCGGTGTGCGCGGTCACCTGGCCCCCTCCCTGCACTCAACGACCGTCCTGGAGCTGCTGCACCGATGAGCCGACGCGAGGTCAGGATCCCGATGTCGGACGGCGTCACGCTGGCCGCGACGCTCTACCTGCCTCCCGCGTCGGCCGGTCCGCAGCCGTGCCTGCTGGAGGCGCTGCCCTACCGCAAGGACGACCTCACCGCGTCGTACGCCGATGACTATGAGCGGCTCCGCGACGAGCACGGGTACGCCGTGTGCCGGCTCGACGTGCGGGGCACCGGCTCGTCGGCCGGCGACGCCACCGACGAGTACCCACCCGTGGAGCAGCGCGACCTCGTCGAGGTGATCGCGTGGCTGGCCGGCCAGGAGTGGTGCGACGGCAACGTGGGCATGTGGGGGACGTCGTACTCGGGGTTCAACTCGCTGCAGATCGCCTGCGAACGGCCGCCCGCCCTGAAGGCGATCTGCGCCATCTATGCGAGCGACGACCGGTGGACCGACGACGTGCACTGGCGGGGCGGGGCCCTGCGGATGGTGGACCTCGTCGACTACTGCCACTACATGACCCCGATGTGCGTGCTGCCGCCGGTGCCGGCGGTCTGGGCAGCTGAGGACGGCCTGGACTGGCGCGAGGAGTGGCGACGCCGGCTGGAGACCAACGAGCCGTGGCTGCTGACCTGGCTGCGAGCGAACCGGCACGGCGACTACTGGCGGGTCGGGTCGGTCCGGCTCGACGGCCGCACCGCCGGCTACGAACGGATAGGCTGCCCGGTCATGCTGGTCGCCGGCTGGGCCGACGGCTACCGCAACAACTCGTTCCGCACCGTCTCGGAGCTCGCCCGGCACGGCGTCCCGCACCGGCTGCTGGCCGGCCCGTGGGCCCACGCCGACGCGACGAACGCGATGCCCGGTCCCCGTATCGACCTGGACACCGAGCTGGCGGCCTGGTTCGACCACTGGCTGCGCGGGACCGGCGAGCACACCGACGGCGCCGACGTCTTCGTGCGGGCCTCCACGCGCCCGGCTCCGGTGCTGGACCTGCACGACGGGTACTGGCTGCGGCTGCCCTCGGTGCCGCCGACCCGACCCGCAACCCTTCCGCTGACCCGTCCACGCTCCCTCGAGGTGGTCCCCGACGTCGGCACGACCGCCTGGATCGACTGCGCAGGGCATCTGCCCTGGGGCCTGTCGGGCGACCAGCGCATCGACGACGCCGGCTCGCTCAGCTGTGACTTCGCTGCCCCGACTGTGCCGGTCGTGGGCCAGCCACGCGTCCGGCTCCGGGTCAGTGCGGACGCCCCGGCGGCGTCGCTGTCGGTCAAGCTCTGCGACGTGTTCCCCGACGGGCCATCGGCGCTGGTCTCCCGGGGGACGCTCGACCTGGCCTTCCGGGACGACGTCCACGGCACCCCGTCCGCGTTGGTCCCCGGCGAGGTCTACGACGTGGTGCTCGACCTCGACGCCTGCGCGTACTCCTTCTCACCCGGCCAGACGCTGCGGCTCTCGGTCGCGGGCTCGGACTGGCCGAACACGATCGCTCCGCCCGCACCGGTCACCCTGACCGTGCACGACGGGGCCATCGAGCTGCCGCTGCTCGACGGCGACTTCGGGACGCCCACGTTCACCCCCGGTGACGAGCACTGCTCGGAGTCGGCCGACGGGGTCACCTGGGCGGTCCACCACGACGTGCTCGCCGACACGACCGAGGCGATCACCCGCCAGGTCGGCGAGTACGCCACGCCGTACGACGGCACCGCGCGCGAGTCCTACTTCGGGCGGGTCGGCGTCGACCGACGTACCTTCGCCCAGCACGCGCACGCCGACACGCGCTTCCGGCTCACCTGGCCCGGCATCGACGTCGAGGTCCGCGCTGTTCTCGAGCTGGAGGTCACCGCGGAGGGGTACGACGTCGCGATCGACCTGCGCGCGACCGAGGGCGACCACGAGCTCGGCGCTCGGTCCTGGCGTGAGCACGTCCCCCGGTAGGCTCCCGCACGCGATGACCAGACGGCCGGCGATGACACGACGCGACGAGCTCCTGCGCGCCACGATCACCCAGCTCGAGAAGCGGGGGCTGGCCCAGACCCGGGTCGCCGACGTGGCGCACGCCCTCGGCTGCAGCCCGGCGCTGGTCTTCTACCACTTCCGCACCAAGGACGAGCTGGTTGCCCGCGCCTTCGAGCTCGCGGTCGAGAGCGACCTGGCCCGCCTGGACGCCGCCGAGAGGAAGCATGCCGACCCGCTGGCCCGCGTGCGCGCGATCCTCCGCCTCTACGGTCCGGTCGGCCCCGCCCCGACCTGGCAGCTCTGGATCGACGCATGGGCGCTGGCCCAGCGCGAGCCGGTGATCCGGCGGGTCCTGCGCCGGTCCAACCGCCGCTGGAGCGCGGTGCTGCGCGACGCGGTCGTCCTCGGTGTTGCGGCCGGTGTCTTCTCCTGCGCCGACCCGGACGCGTCGGTGGCCAGGATCTCGGCGCTCCTGGACGGGCTGTCGGTGTCGGTTCTCGTCTACGAGAGCATCACCCGCACCCAGCTGCGCACCTGGATCGCCGAGGCGGTCGCCCAGGAGCTCGGGGTCACCGCGCGGCTGCTGCGCTGACCCCCGCTCAGACCAGCCAGTGGGCGGCGTACGACGGGTCGGTCAGCGCCGGACGGTCGAGCCTGAAGTCGTACAGGTAGGTGGCCGTCGTACCTGTCGTGGCCAGCTCGGCGAGGAGTCGGCCGAACGTCGGGGCGAACTTGAAACCGTGCGCGGCGCCCAGCCCGACCACGACCTGCGGATGCCCGGGCACGGCGGCGAGGACGAAGTCGCGATCCGGCGTCAGGGCGTACTGGCAGCGCAGCGACCGGACGGCGGAGCCGCTCTCGGGCAGGATCCGGTGCATGTGCAGCGCGAGCCGGGACAGCATCGGCCCGTCGATGTGGTCGAGGTGCCGGTCGGGGTCCACCGAGGGCCCCCCGCAGTCCTGGGACGCCTTGACCGTCGTCTCGCCGTAGCAGGGGAACCCGTAGTACGACGGGTCGTCCATCCAGATCCACAGCGGCAGCCGACCGGGCGCGAACAGCTCGGGGAGCTTCGGCGCGAAGTAGGTCACCTGCTCCAGGGTCACGTCGAGCGGGATCGACGTACCGATCCCGGCCAACACGTGGTTGGTCCACGCGTCGGCACAGACCACCACCACGCGGGCGCGAACCTCCTCGTTCCCCACGTCGACGGCCATCCCCTGGCTGCCGAGGTCACGGATGGCGGTGACCGGGCTGCGGTCCCGCAGGACCGCGCCGTACGCCGCCGCCCGCCGCTGCATCACCGCCGTCCCCCGTCCGGCCGGGACGATCGCGGCCCGCTGCTGGTAGAGGCCGACGGTGCCGACCGACAGTGCGAACTGCGGCCAGCGTGCGCCGATCTGCGCGACGTCGAGGAGCTCGTAGTCGATGCCGACGGCGTCCAATGAGTCGACGTAGTCGCTCATCGCGATCGCCGGGTCCGGCGGGAACAGGTCGAGCCCACCGACGGTGGTCACCAGCGCCTCCCCGCTGTCCGCCTCGAGCTCGGCCCAGTCGTCGTACGCGTCGCAGGTCAGCCGGACGTAGTTCGGGGTGTGGTAGCTGTGCCGCAGGATCCGGCTCGAGTCGTGACTGGCGCCGTGCGAGTGGCCGCGCTCGAACCGCTCCAGACCCAGGACGCGGTGACCCTGCTTCGCGAGGCGGTACGCCGTCGCGCTGCCGAGTGCACCGAGACCGACGACGACGTACTCGAACTGCTCAGCCATCGTGACGCTCGAGCCGGGGCAGCAGCCAGCGCCGGATGTCCGCGCTCTCGTCCTCCATCGGGGCGAACCAGCCGTGGGTGTAGGACCGCGAGCTCATCCCGCGCTGCACCGACTCGCAGATCGCCCAGTCCTGCCGGTTGACCAGGTCCCAGAAGTCCGCGGCATCGGAGGGGTCGAACGACGGGTCGGCGACCGCGTCGCGGGCGAACAGCAACGTGCAGTCGATGCGGGTGCGGTCGACCGCCTGCGGGCGCAGCGCGAAGGCGGCCACATGGTCGGCCGAGCAGGACAGCATCAGGTTCGGATAGGCCAGCTCACCCTTGTGCCGGGTCCGCTCGGCCTCGCTCAGCCGGGGCAGCGGCGCGCGATCGGTGGTGCCGGTCATCGTGAACGTCCACGCGCCCTCGCGGTGCGGGATCCCGTCCTCCCAGTCGAGGCCGGCACCCCCGCCGGCGAACGCCGGCACCAGGCGGCTCAACTCCGGATGCACCGGCCCGCAGTGGTAGCACTCGTTGTAGTTCTCGGCGACGACCTTGTAGTTCGCGGCCACGTCGTAGCTCAACGTCGCCCCGGTGACCAGCTCGCCGATCGCGTAGTTAGCCAGCCGCTCGGCGGGCTTGGCGATCGCCGTCGCCAACGGCTGCTGCTCCCCCGGGGTCAGGTGCACGAACACGAAGCCGGCCCACTCGTCGACCGCGACAGGGTGCAGGGAGAATGCGGCCGGGTCGACGTCACCGTCCTCGGTGTGCGGCGCCTTGAGAAGCCTGCCGGACAGCGCGTAGGTCCAGGAATGATAGGGGCAGCGCAGTGCGCCCACCGAGCAGATCAAGGGCTCCGCGCCCGGCTCGACGGGGAACAGCTGTGAGCCGCGGTGCCGGCAGACGTTGTACGCCGCGTGCAGGACCCCGCTCTCGTCGTTGCTCACCACCACCGACTCGCCGACGACGTCGATGACCGCGACCGTGCTCGGTGCGGTCAGCCCGAGGTCGTCGCGGCGGCCGACGCAGAACCACTCCCCGAACAGCACGCGTGCCCGTTCGCGGCGCCACGCCTCCGGGTCGACGTAGAGCTCCCGCGGCAGGGCCGCTTGCAGGGTCATGGCGTGCTCTCCTTCTCGACGCGCTCGAGGCGTACGGCCGCGAGGTGGCACGCACAATGATGGCCCTCCGGGCTGGCCGAGAGAATCTTCAACGGGGTGCGGCGGCAGTCCGCGTCCACGCCGTACGCCTCGGCGGTCCCGTCGGCCAGCGCCGGGCACCGCGGGTGGAAGCGACACCCTGGTGGGATGCGGGTGGGGTCGGGGATCTCACCGGTCAGCACGATCGGCTGCAGGTGCTCGATCTCCGGGACGACCGACAGCAGCGCCTGGGTGTAGGGGTGCTGCGGCTCGGAGAGGACCTCCTCCGTGGGACCGGACTCGACGACCCGGCCGAGGTACATCACCGCGATGCGGTCGGCGATGTTCCAGGCGAGGCCGAGGTCGTGGGTGACCACGAGGACCCCGAGACCGAACTCGTCGCGCAGCTTCAGCAGCAGCGCGAGGATCTCCCCGCGGATGGACGCGTCCAGGCTGGAGACCGGCTCGTCGGCGATCAGCAGCTTCG
>JBOHDW010000164.1:0-3460 GCA_050700795.1 Nocardioidaceae bacterium
GCCTGGGCCTGCCCGAGCGCGTGCTGGGTCAGCCGCTCCGCCAGCTCTCCGGCGGACAGCGGCGCCGGGTCGAGCTGTCCCGAATCCTCTTCAGCGGCGCCGACAACCTGCTTCTCGACGAGCCCACCAACCACCTCGACGCCGACTCGATCGGGTGGCTGCGCGACTTCCTGAAGAACCACAAGGGCGGGCTGGTGGTGATCAGCCACGATGTCGGCCTGCTGGAGGTCTGTGTCAACCGGGTACTCCACCTGGACGCGAACCGTGCCGTCATCGACGTCTACAACGTGGGCTGGGCGGCGTACCTCGCGCAGCGTGAGAGTGACGAGCGCCGCCGCAAGCGGGAGCGGGCCAACGCCGAGCGCAAGGCGACCACCCTGATGGACCAGGCGAACAAGATGCGCGCCAAGGCCACGAAGGCGCAGGCGGCGCAGTCGATGATCAAGCGCGCCGAACGGCTCCTCGACGGCGTTGAGGTGGTACGCCGGGCCGACCGGGTCGCGAAGATCAAGTTCCCGACGCCGGCGCCGTCCGGGCGTACGCCGCTCACCGCCAGCGAGCTGTCGAAGTCGTACGGTTCGCTCGAGGTCTTCACCGATGTCGACCTCGCGGTGGACCGAGGCAGCCGGGTGGTCGTGCTGGGCCTCAACGGGGCGGGGAAGACCACCCTGCTGCGGATCCTCGCGGGACTCGACTCGCCCGACACGGGTGAGGTGCGTCCCGGGCACGGCCTGAAGCTGGGCTATTACGCGCAGGAGCACGAGACCCTCGACACAGGTCGTACCGTGCTCGAGAACATGCGCACCGCAGCCCCCGACCTGAGCGACACCGAGGCCCGCAGCGTCCTCGGCTCCTTCCTGTTCAGCGGCGACGATGCGGCCAAGCCGGCATCCGTGCTGTCGGGAGGGGAGAAGACCCGCCTGGCTCTGGCCATCCTGGTGGTGTCGAGCGCCAACGTGCTGCTGCTGGACGAGCCGACCAACAACCTCGACCCCGCCTCCCGCGAGGAGGTGCTGGCGGCGATCCGTGGCTACCGCGGGGCGATCATCCTGGTCACCCACGACGAGGGCGCTGTGCACGCGCTGGAACCCGATCGGGTGCTGATCCTGCCCGACGGTGTCGAGGACCTCTGGAGTGTGGAGTACGCCGACCTCGTCGCGCTCGCCTGACCGGGCCGTCCGAGGTGCCCAGTAGGCTGCCCGGCATGCAGAGCCCGTCGGTCGATCCCGCGGTGATCGAGCGCGGCGGCCTTCGGTTCGAGCAGAACGGACCCGTTGCCACCGTGACGCTCAGCCGGCCAGAGACGAAGAACAGCCAGACCCCGCACACGTGGCGCGCGCTGCGGGCGATCGGGGACGCACTGGATCCCTCGGTGCGGGTCGTCGTGGTCCGAGGTGATGGCGACACGTTCTCCTCGGGGCTGGACCGTCGGATGCTCACCCCGGCCGGGCTCGAGGGGGAGGGGTCGATCTTCGACCTGCTCGACCTGTCCGATGCGGAGCTGGCCGACCTGATCGGCGAGTGGCAGGAGGGGGTCACCTGGCTGGGTCGCGACGACATCGTCTCGATCGCGGCCGTCCAGGGTGCCGCAGTGGGAGCCGGGTTCCAGCTGGCTCTCGCGTGCGACCTGCGGGTCCTCGCCGACGACGCGATGTTGTCGATGCGCGAGGCCCACTACGGACTGGTCCCCGACATCGCTGGAACAAAACCGCTGGTGGCGCTGGTTGGCTACTCGCGGGCGCTCGAGCTCTGTGTCACCTCACGGTGGGTGCAGGCACGAGAGGCCGCTGGGCTGGGGTTGGCGACGGCCGTCGTACCCCGAGACCAGCTGGTGGCGACCGTGGCCGAGCTGGCCGCGGCCCTGACCGCGCCGGCGCACGGGGCCGTCACGGCGACCAAGGCACTGCTCCGCAGCGCCGAGGTCCTCCCGCTGGACGAGCAGCGTCGCGAGGAGCGGGAGGCACAGATAGGCCGGCTGCGCGAGCTGGCGGGACAGTAGACCGCTCCGACCGAGACAAGGAGGACCCCGTGTCGATGGGTTTGGGTCCGTCCGCGTGGCGGTACCTCCGTACCGACCGCAGCGTCGCCGACCAGAAGCTGGCGCCCGACACGGTGCGCCGGGTCATGCGGTTCGCCCGGCCGCACCGGTCGCGGATCCTGGTCTTCCTCGGGCTGACAGTGGTCGACGCCGCTCTCGTGGTCGTCCCCCCGCTGCTGGTGCAGCACCTGATCGACGACGGCATCCTGGCCCGCGACGTGCATGTGGTCATCGTCCTCGCGGTGATCGCCGCGTCGGTTGCCGTGCTCGACGCGGGGCTCGGTCTGGCGGAGGGGTACCTCTCCTCGCGCATCGGGGAGGGGCTCATCTACGACCTGCGCACCGCCGTGTTCAGCCACGTTCAGCGCATGCCGCTGGCGTTCTTCACCCGGACCCAGACGGGGGCCCTGGTGTCCCGGCTGAACAGTGACGTGGTCGGTGCCCAGCAGGCGTTCACGTCGACGTTGTCCAGCACGGTCTCCAACCTGGTCAGCGCGGTCGTGGTCGGGATCGCCATGCTGCTGCTGAGCTGGCAGGTGACGGTCCTGTGCCTGCTGATGTTCCCGTTGCTCTGGCTGGCCTCTCGTTGGGTCGGGCGGCGGCTGGTCGGGTTGACCCGTGAGCAGATGCAGGGAAACGCGGACATGGGCTCGAACATGACCGAGCGGTTCAACGTGGGTGGGGCGCTGCTGCTCAAGCTGTTCGGCCGGCGCGACGAGGAGGACGCCCGGTTCGCTGCGAAGGCGGCCGTGGTGCGTGACCTCGGCGTGCGGATCTCCCTGGTGACCCGGGTGTTCGGCGCCACCATGATGTTGATCCCGTCGCTTGCCACCGCGCTGGTCTACGGCGTCGGCGGCTGGATGGCCATCAGGCAGACGCTGACGATCGGCACGATCACCGCACTGGCAACCCTGCTCACCCGGTTGCTCGGGCCCCTTCAGGGGCTGTCCAACGTGCGGGTCGCCGTGATGACCGCGCTGGTCAGCTTCGAGCGGGTCTTCGAGGTGCTGGACCTGCCCTCGACGATCACCGAGAAGCCGGACCCCGTCGTACTCCCGCGCGATGCCGGCACCGTCGAGTTCGAGCACGTCGCGTTCCGTTACCCACGGGCCGACGAGGTCTCGCTGGCCAGCCTCGAGGTCATCGCACGGGCAGAGTCCCGAGACACCGGGCTGGTGCTCAAGGACGTCTCGTTCACCGCCGGGCGCGGCCAGATGGTGGCTCTCGTCGGTCCGTCCGGCGCCGGCAAGACGACCATCACCCACCTCGTCGCCCGCCTGTACGACGTCACCTCAGGCGTGGTCCGCGTCGGGGGCCACGACGTGCGCGACGTGTCCCTCGAGTCCTTGGAGCACGTCGTGGGCTACGTCACCCAGGACGCCCACATGTTCCACGACACCATCCGGGCCAACCTGCTCTACG
>JBOHDW010000165.1:0-3833 GCA_050700795.1 Nocardioidaceae bacterium
CATGCGGGCCAGCTCACCGCCGGTCGTCGTGTGCCGGTCGTTGAGGCGCAGCATCACTCGCACCGGAAGGTCGGTCTCCTTGCAGACCGCCGAGGCGACCGCCGGCTCAGGGGAGAGCGCCGCGTCCCCGTCGTGGCGGAGCAGCCACAGCCGGTCCGCACCGCCCTCGTCGGCACCCGGCACGTCACGTGCGTGGGTCACCGCCACATCGAGCAGTGCCCGGTTGGCCGGGTTCGTGTCACCCTCCACACTGGACATCGTGACACCCGACGACCGGCTTCTCGCCGCACGTGCCCTCGTGTTGCACGACCTCGAGGCCGGTGGGGTCGCGGACGCGGCGACGGTGTCGGCGCTCGAGGAGGCGGTAGCCACCCGGCGCTGGTGGGCGGCACAGTGGGCCG
Organism: Nocardioidaceae bacterium; assembly: GCA_050700795.1. Taxonomy (GTDB): domain Bacteria; phylum Actinomycetota; class Actinomycetes; order Propionibacteriales; family Nocardioidaceae; genus JBOHDW01. The sequence continues at coordinate 402 of JBOHDW010000165.1, forward strand.
AGGGCCACGAGTACGTCGCCGGCCTGGTCGCCCAGGACGTCCAGGACGCGCTGCTCGAGACGGCGGGACGCTGGCCGCTGTGCGACGTGTGCGACGACGGCGGCGACCCGCACGCCCTCTACATCCACCCCGAGCTCGGTGGCCCCTCCCCGCACTGGGTCTGCGAACACTCCGGCCGCACCGTCGCCCCCCTCGGCTCCCTCCCTCCCCGTTGAGTAGTGGCTTCTGCCCCGTTGAGTCGTGGGTTCTGCCCCGTTGAGTAGTGGCTTCTGCCTCGTTGAGTAGTGGCTTCTGCCCCGTTGGCCCACTAGCCTCGCCGGGACGAGTACGACGAGACCAGGGGGGCCGATGTTCAAGAGCGCCGAGGAACGCGAGGCCGAGAAGCAGCAGCGAGAGGCGGAGCAGGCCCAGGAGACGTCCGCCCGCGACGACCGGCGACGGGCGGCCGCCCAGGAGCGGGCCCGCCAGGAGCTGCTCTCGACGCCGCTCGGCGCCGCGACGGCCGCCAAGCAGGACGGCGAGCGGTTCCTGGAGATCCAGCTCCAGGTCGGAACCCACTCGGGCAGTGCCTCGTTCGGCTCGGTCGACAGCTCGCGCGCCGTCCAGAGCTCGGCGGCCGTGCTGGCCCAGATCGAGCAGCTCGGCTGGCACCTGGAGCACGCGACCTACTTCTTCATGCTGACCGGTGAGACCAGCACCCAACGTGTCTTCCTCAGCGGCGAGGCTACCGCCATCAACGGCGTGACGATGGGGGCGTACCTGTTCCGCAACAGCGACGCCTCCGCCGGCCCGGCCGCGCTCAGTGCCGGATGATCCGCCAGATGACCAACGCGACCACGAGTACTCCGAGCGCCTGCTTCCAGTAGGTCCTGGCCAGCACCGGGAGCACCGTCGCGCCGAGGTCGAGGGCGTCATCGGCGGCGGCCGGGCGGGTCGAACCCGAGGTCGGCGCGGATGTCGCGGCGGGCGGTGCCTCCGCCCTCGTGCCGCCCTGGTCAGCGGGGGCCGCCGACGAGTCGCCAGAGCCATCGGGAACGGCGGCGGGTTCGGCGGCCGGTGCCTCAACCGGCTCGGCAGCAGGGGCACCCACCTTGCCCTGCAGACAGTCCACGAACTGTTGCAGCAGCTTGTCGCTGACGTCCTGCATCACGCCACGGCCGAACTGCGCGGGCTTTCCGGTGATGGCCAGGTCGGTGACGACCGACACGTCGGTGGACGCACCGGTCCCCGTCATCGTCGCGGTGACCTTCGCCCCCGCGGTGCCGTTTCCCCGCTTGTCCTTGCCGCGGGCCTCGACGACGAAGCGGTGCGCGGCTTCGTCCTTCTCGACGAAGGAGCCGGAGCCGCCGTACACCAGCGCGATCGGACCGAGCTTCACCTTGCAGGTGCCGGTGAAGTCGTCGCCCTCCACAGAGGTGACCTGGGCTCCGGGGAAGCAGCCGGCCACCGACTCGATGTCGTTGAACGCGGCCCAGGTCTGTTCGACCGACGCGGGGACGGTGAACTGGTGGCTCAACTCCATCGGCTAACCGCCGGCCGCGGCGAGGACCGCCCTACGGGTCAGCACCGTGGCCAGATGCCTGCGGTAGTCGGCGTCGCCGTTGAGGTCGGACGGTGGGTTGGTCCCGTCCGCCGCGGAAGCCGCGGCAGCGCGGACCGCTTCGTCGGTGGCCGGCCGGCCGACCAGTGCCTGCTCGACCGACCGGGCGCGCAACGGGGTCGACCCCATGTTGGTCAGTCCCACCCTGGCCTCGCCGATCGCGCCACCATCGACCTTCACCGCGGCCGCGACCGCCACGATCGACCACTGATGCGACACGCGCACGAACTTCTCGTAGTGCGCGCCCCAACCGGTGTACTTCGGGATCCGGACCTCGGTGAGCAGCTCGCCCTCAGCGATCGCGGTCTCGAACAGGTCGGTGAAGAAGTCGTCGGCGGCGACCGTACGAGTCCCTCCCGCGCCGACGATGACGAACTCGGCGCCGAGCGCCAGCACCGGAGCACCGAGGTCACCGGCGGGGTCGGCGTGCGCCAACGCGCCGCCGAACGTGCCCCGGTGCCGGACCTGGGGGTCGGCCACCGTGGCGGTCGCCTTCGCCAACAGCTGCGCGTGCTCGGCGACCAGCGGGTCGTGGAGTACGGCGTGGTGCGTGGTCATCGCGCCGATCACGATCGCGTCGCCGTCGTCGCGCACCCCGCGCAGTGCCTCGATCTTGCCGAGGTCGATGACCGTCGACGGGGCGTTCAGGCGCATCCTCAGGACCGGGAGCAGGCTCTGCCCGCCCGCGATCACCTTGCCGTCGTCGCCCGCCTCCGCGATCGCCGAGAGGGCCTCCTCCACCGAGGATGGTGCGACGTACTCGAACTGTGCGGGGATCACTGGGCTGCTCCTTCGCTCTCGTCGAAGTGCGGGGACGTGGCCGGAGTGGTGCCACCGCCATCCTTCGCGTGGATCGCCTTCCACACCCGTTCGGGGGTCAACGGCATGGTGATGTCGTTGACCCCGAACTGGCGTACGGCGTCGACGACCGCGTTGACCACCGCCGGTGTCGAGGCGATGGTGCCGGCCTCGCCGACCCCCTTCGTGCCGAGCGTGTTCGTCGTCGAGGGCGAGGTGGTGTGGTCGATGTCGAAGCTGACCGTGTCGGCCGCGGTCGGCAGCGTGTAGTCGACGAACGAGCCGGTGACCAGCGTGCCCGAGGAGTCGTAGACCGCCTCCTCCCACAACGCCTGCGCGATGCCCTGCACCAGGCCGCCGTGCACCTGTCCCGCGACGATCAGCGGGTTGACGATGACGCCGACGTCGTCGACGCAGACGTACTTGCGCATCGTGATCGAGCCGGTCTCGGTGTCCACCTCGACCGCGCACAGGTGGGTGCCGTGCGGGAACGAGAAGTTCACCGGGTCGTAGGTCGCCTCGGAGTCCAGCGTCGCCTCGACGCCGTCGGGCAGGTTGTGCGCGGCGAACGTCGCGAGCGCCACCTCCCCCATGGCGAGCCCCTTGTCGGTGCCCTTGACGGTGAACCTGCCGGCCGCGAACTCCAAGTCGTCGACGGAGGCCTCGAGCAGGTGGGCCGCGATCGGCCGGGCCTTCTCGATCACCTTGTCGGCGGCCCTGACCAAGGCCTCACCACCGACGGTCAGTGATCGCGAGCCGTAGGTGTCGAGCCCCTTGGGTGAGATCTGGGTGTCACCGTGCAGCACCTCAACGTCCTCGAAGGCCACCCCGAGGCGTTCGGCGACGATCTGCGACCAGGCGGTCTCGTGACCCTGGCCGTGCGCCGACGACCCGGTCACCACCTCGACCTTTCCCGTCGGCAGCATCCGGATCGAGGCGCTCTCCCAGCCGCCAGCGCCATAGTTCAGCGAGCCGAGGACGCGCGACGGTGCGAGCCCACACATCTCAGTGAACGTCGAGATGCCGATGCCCAG
>JBOHDW010000166.1:0-5091 GCA_050700795.1 Nocardioidaceae bacterium
TCTCCACCGCGCGCTGCGCGCCCGCCGGGCCCCCGGCGGCGAGGCCGTAGACGACGGCGCGGCCGGCCAGGCAGGCGCGGGCGCCGAGGGCCAGGGCCCGGATGATGTCCACGCCGCGGCGGATGCCGCCGTCCATGTACACCTCCAGTTCTGAGCCGGCGGCATCGACGACTTCAGGTAGCGCGCGGATCGTCGAGGTGGCGTGGTCGAGCTGTCGCCCGCCGTGGTTGGAGACGATCACCGCGTCGGCGCCGGCGTCGACGACGGCGCGTGCGTCGACGACGGTCTGGACGCCCTTCACGACCAGCGGGCCCGCCCAGGCCGAGCGGAGCCAAGCCAGGTCCGTCATCGTCGCGGCCGGGTCGAACATTCCGGCGATGAGCTCGGCGACGGTGCCGTCGAAGTGGTTCAGGGAGGCGAACTCCAGCTGTTCGGTGGTGATCAGGTCGAACCACCAGGCGGGGTGCAGCGCGCCGTCGGCGAAGGTCCGCAGGGACAGCGATGGGGGGATGGTCAGGCCGTTGCGCACGTCGCGGAGGCGGGGCCCGGCAACCGGCGTGTCCACGGTGAGCACGAGCGCCTCGTAGCCCGAGTCCTGCGCGCGCGCGACGAGTTCCTTGCTCGCCTCGCGGTCCCGCCACAGGTAGAGCTGGAACCACTTCCGCCCACCCGGAGCCTCCGCCGCGAGTCGCTCGATGGAGGTGGTGCCCATCGTCGAGAGGGCATAGGGGATGCCGGCGCGAGCCGCGACCCGGCCGACCGCGGGCTCCCCCTCGGTGTGCATCATGCGGGTGAAGCCGGTGGGGGAGAAGGCCAGCGGCAGCTCCGCGGGTCGGCCGAGGATCGTGGTCGAGGTGTCCACGTATGACACGTCCTGGAGCACGTGCGGCTCGAACTCGACACTGGCGTAGGCGCGTCGGGACCGGCCGAGGGCGAGCTCGTCACCGGCCGCGCCGTCGGTGTAGTCGAAGACGGCGCGTGGTGCCCGACGCCGCGCGAGCAGCCTCAGGTCGCGGATCGACGCGGCCGCCGCCAGGTGGCGTTCGGTCGGGTTGACGATCAGCCGTCTCGGACGGAGCAGGGGTTCGAGCTCGGACCGGCGCGGCCAGTGTCGAGCGGTCACTCTCGCTGTTGTACACGAGGGACCGCGGGACCGGAAGGGAGGGTTCTTGGAGAGTTCTCAGGGCTCGTCGCTATCTTGACGTGCGTGGCGGTCCGAGCGCGGTTCCTCGCGGCCTGCGCCGTGACCCTGGTCGGGTCGCTCGCGCTGGCCGGGTGCTCCGGCGACCCCGTTCCCACCGCCGCGGGCGACCCGAGCCCGTCCCCGTCGGCCCACTCGCCGGTTCCGGCCGTCGCCGACGGGCACGTGCCCGCGCGGTTCCGGGACCCACTCCCCGGCATGCCACCGGTGCTCCATGACGACGTGTACGCCGCCGATGGCCCCTCGATGGTGTCGCCCAAGATCGCCCACGAGCCGGCCTACCTCTACGTGCCGAACTCGTACGGCGCGCCGTACACCACCGTGATCGACCAGCGGACCCACAAGATCGTCCGCGTCCTGCACACCGGGCTGCTCAACCAGCACGTCACCCCGTCGTGGGACCTGAACACGCTCTACGTCGAGGCCAGCGAGTCCAACCAGTTGGTGGCGCTGAACCCGCACACCGGCCGGATCGAGAAGCGGATCCCAGTACGCCGCCCGTACAACCTCTACTTCACGCCCAACGGCAGGCAGGCCGTGGTGATGTCGGAGGAGTACAACCAGGTGCTGTTCACCGACCCCCACACGTTCAAGACGCAGGTGGTGGTCAGCGATCCCAGCTGCCGCGGGCCGAACCACGCGGACTTCTCGGCGAACGGCCGCTTCCTGGTGGTGACCTGCGAGTTCTCCGACTCGCTGATCAAGGTGTCGACCGTGAGCCACCGCGTCATCGGCCGGCTCGACCTCGGGCCGGGCAGCCAACCGCAGGACGTGCGCCTCTCGCCCGACGGGCGGCTCTTCTACGTCGCGGACATGGGGCTCAACCGGCTGGACCGGGTCAGCGCGAAGACGTTCAAGGTGGTGGGGGCGACATCGATGCCGAACATGCCGCACGGGATCTACCCCAGCCGCGACGGCAAGTACCTCTACGTCTCCGACCGGGGTGCCGGCGAGGTGAGCGTGGTATCGATCGCCACCAACAAGATCGTCGACACCTGGTATGTCCCGGGAGGCTCGCCCGACATGGGTGGGGTCTCGGCCGACGGCAAGGTGCTCTGGCTGTCGGGTCGCGACGACGGCTACGTCTACGGATGGAACACCACCACGGGTCGCCTGATCGCGCACATCTACGTCGGCGGCAGCCCGCACGGGATCCTGGTCTGGCCCCAGCCGGGCCGCTACTCGCTCGGGCACACCGGAAACATGAGGTGAGGCGGCCGCTGTTGGCGGTGGCCGCCGTGTTCGCGGTGTCGGCGTGCACCTCGGGTTCGCCCGTGGCCCATCACTCGAGGCCGAGTACGCCGGCCCCGTCGGCGGCGCACTCCTCCGCCGCCGGAGCCCCCCGGGTGCGCGTGCGGGTGCTGCCCTGGCGACTGCCCGAGCCGGTGGGCCGCGAGGCCGCGGTGGCCACCTCGAGGGGGGTCGTGGTCGCCGGTGGGCTGGTCGCCGGGGACCAGTCGACCGCTGCGTCGTACCGCCTCGACCTGGGGAACGGGCACACGGTCGCGCTGCCCGACCTGCCGGTGCCCGTCCACGACGTCGGCGGCGCGCTGACCCACGGCATGGCCGAGGTCATCGGGGGCGGGAACGCGACCGAGCAGAGCGTGGTCCAGGCGGCCACCGCCCACGGCGGCTGGCGGGTCTCGGGCCGGCTGCCCACGGCCCGCTCCGACCTGGTCGCGGTCGTGGTGGGGGATCGCGTCTTCGCCGTCGGTTGGTACGACGGCGGTACCCCGGCTCTGGCCGACATCCTGGTCAGCACGAACGGTGGCGCCTTCGATGTCTTCGGGCGGCTTCGGGTGCCGGTGCGCTACGCGGCGGCCGCGATGTCGAACGGCGCGATCTGGGTCTTCGGCGGCGAGCGGAACGGCGCGGAGGTCGACCCGATCCAGCGGGTGGACCTCGGCACCGGGAGGGTCCGCGTCGTGGGGCACCTCCCGCACGTGCTGGGCCACGCCTCCGCCCTGGCGATCGGACGGCGCATCCTGCTCGTCGGTGGTCGCACCGGCGCGACCACGCTGTCTCGGCGGATGTGGTGGTTCGACCCGGCGTCGGGGCGGCTCCGCCGGGCGGGGGTTCTGCCGACTCCGCTTGCCGATGCGGCCCTGGTGACGGTCGGGGGAGCGGCGTATCTCATCGGCGGCGAGACGCCGGAGCTGAGCGACCGGGTGCTCCGGGTCACCTTTCGGTTGCCGGTACGGCCCTGACGCGGCGGGGGAAGGCCGGGGTCACTACGCTGCGAGCACGAGGTGCCGTTCGCTCGGGGTTCCAACCGTGAGGGGTCAGCGGTGAGGGTATTGGTCGCGGATCGGCTGCCCGACGAGAGTGTCGAGGCGCTGACGACCGCGGGGCACACGGTGGTCGTCGACCCGGCCCTGACGGCGGACTCGCTGCCGGAGAGCCTGGGTGAGGCCGAGGTCCTCGTCGTACGCAGCACGAAGGTCACCTCGCGCGTGTTCGAGGGAGCCGGTCCGCTGCGCCTGGTGATCCGGGCCGGGTCGGGGACCAACACCATCGACTGCGACGCCGCTACCCGGGCCGGTGTCCTGGTCGCCAACCTGCCGGGCCGCAACGCCGTCGCGGTCGCGGAGCTCACCCTCGGACTGATGCTCGCCGTGGACCGCGCGATCGCGGACAACGTCGCGGAGTTGCGGGCGGGGCACTGGGACAAGAAGCGGTTCAGCTCCATGGGAAGGGGGCTGTTCGGACGTCGCCTGGGCATTGTCGGCCTGGGCGCGATCGGTCTCGAGGTGGCCGACCGGGCGGGGGCGTTCGGGATGGAGCTGCTCTCCGTGGCCAGACCGTCTCGGTCAGAGGAGGCGTCGGCCCGAGCGGAACGGCTCGGCATCACCATGGTCGACAGCCTCGCCGACCTGGCGGAGCGGGTCGATGTGCTGACCCTGCACGCGCCGATGGTGGCCGAGACGGCGAACCTGGTCGACCGCGAGGTCCTCGACGCGCTCGCCCCCGGTGTGCTGATCAACACCTCGCGCGCCGGGCTGGTCGACTCGGACGCACTGCTGGAGCACCTCGACCGCGGCACTCTCACCGCCGGCCTCGACGTCTTCCCGGACGAGCCAACCGAGGGAACGGCCGAGTGGGCGTCCCGGCTCGCGGCGCATCCGCGCGTGGTCGGCACCCACCACATCGGTGCCTCGACCGCGCAGGCACAGGCCGCCATCGGCCAGGGGGTGGTCGACCTGGTCGTCGGCTACGCGCGCGGCGATGAGCTCCGCACCGTCAACCGGCTCCGGCCGAGCGTCCCCCCGGGGAACGGGACCTCGCGCTGACGCGGCAGCGTCAGGCGTAGTCGAGCTGCAGGCCGTCCCAGGAGTACTCGAAGGGCGCCGTCGTCGCCCAGCCCGGCGCGGGCGTGGCCCCGACAAGGGTGACCGGCTCCTCGAGGGACTGCTCGGCGGACCCCGCAACGTCGTTCGACTCGGGCTGGTCCTCGACGACCACACCGCGGTCGGCCTGGTACCTCGCCAGAAGCGAGGCGAACATCGTCTCAGCCTCCATGTCGGGGGCCTCGAGCGCCTCCCACCAGTACGGGACGTGGGCCGGCGCTTCGGTCTGTGTGCTTACGTTCATCGGGTCCTCCCAAACACTCGATGTGGTGAGTCCGTTTTAGCACCGTCGCGCCGGGTGTTGTGAGGGGTTCGTCCCGGTTTCAGCCGTACGGCGGCCCGGTTTCCGCCGTACGCGGTCGGGGGTGGGCCGAACGGTTGCGGCGGATGACCCATCCGCGCGCCCCCTCGTACCCCGCACGCCCCCCTCTCGTCCCGCGCGCCACCCCTCTCGTTGAGTTGGGGGTTCTGCACGGTGCGGGCACCTCATCCGGCTGAGCTGCTAGGTCCCACGCGTCGGACGAAGTCGCGGATCAGCAGGTT
>JBOHDW010000167.1:0-5372 GCA_050700795.1 Nocardioidaceae bacterium
GAGCAACAAAGCGCCGTCGGCCATTTTCAGAACGCGCTCGACTTCGCCGCCGAAGTCGGCGTGGCCGGGCGTGTCGATGATGTTGATCGTCAGGTCGCCGTACCTCACCGCGGTGTTCTTCGCGAGGATGGTGATCCCCTTCTCGCGTTCGAGGTCCCCGGTGTCCATGGCGCGCTCGTCGACATGCTGGTGCTCACCGAAGGCACCGGCCTGCCACAGCATCGCGTCGACCAGAGTGGTCTTGCCATGGTCGACGTGCGCCACGATCGCGACGTTGCGCAGGTCGTCGCGGCGCAGGACGGGCTGGGTTTCGGACATGAGGGGACGTCGGCTTTCCGGTTGGGGGGGACCCACCATCCTACCGGCCGGCGGGACCGTCCCCGACCAGTACGGCGTCCAGGGCCGCCGCCACATGCAGTGGGGTGCAGAAGAACAACGGCAGCTCGGAGTCGGCTTGCTTGACCAGCAGCTCGAGCTCGGTGCAACCGAGGATGACCCCCTGGGCACCCTGGTCCCAGAGCTCGTCGATGACCGACACGACCCGGTCGCGAGACCGGTCGGCCACCTTCCCGAACACGAGCTCGTCGTAGATGATCTGGTCGATCTCCGCATGGTGCCGCTGGTCCGGGACAAGCACGGTCAGCCCGTGTGAGGCGATCCGTTCGGTGAAGAACGGCTCGCTCATCGCGACCGCCGTACCGAGGAACGCCACCGAGCCCAGCCCGGCGCGCGTGCAGGCGTCCGCCACCACATCGGCCAGATGCAGCAGGGGGATCCTGACCGCGGCCTCGACCTGGCCGGCGACGCGATGGAACGTGGTGGTGCACAAGACCAGCACATCGGCCCCCGCTGCCTCGACGCCCAGAGCTGCCTCGGTCAGGACGCTCGCCACGTCGTCCCACCGACCCTCCTGCTCCGCGTCGGTCAGCTCGGCGAACTCCACCGAGCTCATCACGATCCGCGCCGAGTGCAGCCCGCCCAGACGGTTCTCGACACCGGTGTTGAGCAGCCGGTAGTACTCCGCACTGCTCTCCCAGCTCATCCCGCCGACGAGTCCGATGGTGCGCACGAGCGCGAGTCTGGCACAGCGGTTTCCTTTACTTTGGCCGCGTTCGGCGGTAGAGACGATTCATGAGGATCTGCAACTTCGTCCCGCCGTACCTCCTGGAGCGGATCGCCGCTCATCATCTGGACTCGGACGTGTGCGACGGCTGCCGGCACACCCTCGTGGTCGACGCCGCGTTCAGGGGAGCCCGCGCCGGCGCGAAGGCCGCCACCCCGGATCCCGCCGCGGTTGCCGGTCCCGCCTTCGACGTCTACACGTCGTCCAACGGCTCGACGCTGCCGGGCACGGAGGTGCGGGCCCAGGGGGCGCCGGCGACCGGAGACGCGGCCGAGGACGAGGCGTACACCGGCGTCGAGGCGACCCTGGCGTTGTACTCGCAGGTGCTGTCGCGTGACTCCTTCGACAACAAGGGCGCGGAGGTCCTCGCGTCGGTGCACTACGAGAAGAACTACGACAACGCCTTCTGGAACGGCGAGCAGCTGGTCTTCGGGGACGGTGACGGCAAGATCTTCGAGAGGTTCACCAAGCCCATCGACGTCCTGGGGCACGAGTTCACCCACGCCGTCACCCAGTACACCGCCAACCTGACCTACTCCGACCAACCCGGGGCGCTCAACGAGTCGATCTCCGATGCGTTCGGGTCGTGCGTGAAGCAGCGCGTGAACCAGCAGAGCGCCGCCGAGGCGGACTGGCTGATCGGTGAGGGGATCTTCCTGCCGTCGGTCCATGGCAAGGCGCTGCGGTCGATGGCCGAGCCCGGAACGGCGTACGACGACCCGGTGCTCGGCAAGGACCCGCAGGTCGGCGACATGAAGGACTACGTGCACACGACCGACGACAACGGCGGAGTGCACACGAACTCCGGGATCCCCAACCGGGCCTTCTACCTCGCCGCCACCGCGATCGGCGGCGACTCGTGGGAGGGGGCCGGTCCGATCTGGTACGCCGCCCTCACGTCGGGAATCGGCGCGAGCACCGACTTCGCCGCGTTCGCCACCGCGACGCTCACTGCCGCCCGGGCGGTGTCGACGGCCGCCGCCGATGCGGTCCAGGGTGCCTGGGAGACCGTGGGTGTGCTGGCGGCCGGCTCCTCGACCGGCGGTGCGCCCGCTTCCGCGCCCGCAGCGAACCCCGCCGGCAACCCCGCCGGCAACCCCGCCGGCAACCTCGTCAGCGTCACCCGCACCGGCGGGGTCACCGGGATCCGGCGCGAGGGGTCGCTCACCCTGGGCTCCGACCCGCGCACCCCGCAGGTCGAGGCCCTCATCGACCGGATCGACTTCGCCGACCTGACCTCCAGCCAGCCCAGGGCGGACATGTTCGTCTACGGCTTCCAGGTCCGCGGCGACAGCGCCACCGTGAACGAGGAGGACCTCACCGAGGACCTGACGCAGCTCGCCCGCCTCCTGCTCGGCTGACTCTTGGCGGACGTCATCACATGTGGTCGCCCGAACCGCCAGATGTGATGACGTCCGGGGGCGGTGGGGGGGCAGAATCGGCTCATGAGTGCCAGGACCGCCGTGGTGACCGGAGCGAGCAGCGGGATCGGGAGCGCGACGGCCCGGATGCTCGCGACCGAGGGGTTCCACGTCTTCTGCGCGGCGCGCCGGCTCGACCGGCTCGAGGCTCTGGCAGCCGAGATCGGGGGTACGCCGGTCCGCTGCGACGTCACCTCGACCGAGGACGTCGACGCGCTCGCGGAGGTGGTGGGGCCGCGCCTCGATGTACTGGTCAACGACGCGGGCGGGGCGTTCGGCACCGACCCGGTGGCCGGGGCGGACCTGGACCAATGGCGGGCCATGTACGAGGTCAACGTCCTCGGGCTCGCCCGGGTCACGCAGGCGCTGCTGCCCGCCCTGCTAGCCAGCGGCGCGGGCACGATCGTCAACGTCGGGTCGACGGCGGGACGGATCGCCTACGAAGGCGGCGGCGGCTACGCCGCGGCCAAGCACGGCACGCAGGTCGTGACCGAGACGCTCCGCCTGGAGCTGTACGACCAGCCGGTCCGGATCTGCGAGATCGAACCGGGCATGGTGAAGACCGACGAGTTCGCGCTGGTGCGGTACGCCGGCGACCGGGCGAGGGCGGACGCGGTGTACGACGGAGTGGCCGAACCGCTCGTCGCCGAGGACGTCGCCGATGCCATCACCTGGATGGTGACTCGCCCCGCCCACGTCAACGTGGACGTCATGGTGATCAGGCCGCGCGCCCAGGCCGCCCAGCACAAGGTCCATCGGGTGTTCCCGGAATAGGGTGACCGACGGCTCGGTTGTTGCCGTGGAGGTGGATTCCTTGAGCGCTGTGCCGACGCACCCCGGGCGGATGCCGCACGGGCGGGTCGCGATGATCAGTCTGCACACCTCCCCCCTCGACCAGCCCGGCACCGGCGATGCCGGCGGGATGAACGTCTACGTCGTCGAGCTCGCCAGGCGACTCGCGGACCGCGACGTCGCGGTGGACGTGTACACGCGGGCCACGTCGTCGGCGCTCCCGCCGGTGGTCGAGGCGTTTCCGGGCGTCAGCGTCCACAACGTCCACGCCGGACCGTTCGAGGGGCTGACCAAGGGCGAGCTCCCCGGCCAGCTGTGCGTCTTCGCTCGGGAGGTGCTCAGGGCCGAGGCCGGGCACGATCTCGGGTGGTACGACGTGATCCACTCGCACTACTGGCTCTCCGGTCAGGTCGGGGCACTCGCCCGAGACCGGTGGGGCGTCCCGCTCGTCCACTCGATGCACACGATGGCGAAGGTGAAGAACGCGATGCTCGCCGACGGTGACGTCGCCGAGCCGGAAGGGCGGGTGATCGGCGAGGAGCAGGTCGTCGAGGCCGCTGACATGCTCATCGCGAACACCGACATCGAGGCCAAGCAGCTCATCGAGCTGTACGACGCCGACCCCGGCCGGGTCGAGGTGGTTCACCCCGGGGTCAACCTCTCCGTCTTCACACCCGATCCGCTGGCCCGGGCCAGGCTCGGGCTGGCCGCTGACTCCGTGGTGCTCCTCTTCGTCGGCCGGATCCAACCGCTGAAGGCGCCCGACATCCTCCTGCGGGCGGTGGCCCGGCTGCTCGAGACGGACCCCTCGCTGCGGTCCAGGTTGGTCGTCCCGGTGGTCGGTGGGCCCTCCGGGAGCGGCCTCGAGCGCCCCGAGTCGTTGGCCGGGCTCGCCGAGACACTCGGCGTCGCAGACGTGGTCAGGTTCGTCCCGCCGATCGCCCAGGTCGCCCTCGCGGACTGGTACGCCGCCGCGACGCTGGTCTGCGTGCCGTCGTACAACGAGTCCTTCGGGCTGGTGGCCGCCGAGGCACAGGCATGCGGGACGCCCGTGGTCGCCGCGGCGGTAGGAGGGCTGTCGACAGTGGTCCGTGACGGCGTCTCCGGGTTGCTGGTCGACGGCCACGACCCCGATGACTATGCGGCGGCCATTCGCCGGATCGTCGAGGCTCCGCAGCTGCGTGAGCGCCTTTCTCGGGGGGCGATCCGCCAGGCTGCGGACTTCGCGTGGGACAAGACGGCCGACCGGACTCTTCAGGTCTACCGGCAGGCGACCAGGGCGATGAGTGAGGACCTGGCCGGCGTCGTCCGATGAGCCAGGCGGACGCGGTGGCCGTCGTGCGTGGCTACCTCGAGGCGAACGACCTCACCTGGCGGTCGTTGTCGCCGACGATGTTCGAGGTCGAGCTCCCGGGTGAGAAGAAGCTCATGACGCCGTGTCGGCTCGACGTGGGTCTGCACGCCCTCGCCGTACACGCCTTCGTCGCGCGCAACCCCGACGAGAACCACGAGAGGGTCTATCGCTGGCTGCTCGAGAACAACCTGAAGATGTACGCCGTCGCGTTCGCCGTCGACCAGCTGGGGGACATCTACCTCGATGCGCGCCAACCCCTCGAGGCGGTGACGCCCGATGGGCTCGACCGGCTGCTCGGCTCGGTGCTGGCCCACGCCGACGAGTCGTTCAACACCATCCTCGAGCTCGGCTTCGCCTCGTCGATCCGCAAGGAGTGGGCCTGGCGCACGTCGCGGGGGGAGTCGACGCGCAACCTCGAGGCGTTCCGTGGTCGGCTCGACGCCGACTGACGGACTGAACCGGCTGCACGGGTCAGCAGCTCGGGTCGGCTGCAGGGGGATCACGTCGCCCTGCGAATGGTGGCCGACCTCGAGCGCATGGGCGACCTGTCGGTCCACGTCGCCAAGGTCGCCGGTTGCGCGTCCCGGCGATCGCCCGGCTGCGGCGCTCCCTGTTCCGGGTCATGCTCGGCGACTCATGGACCCACGGGGTCGAGCCGGCCGTGGACCTCGCGCTGCTGGGC
>JBOHDW010000168.1:0-4077 GCA_050700795.1 Nocardioidaceae bacterium
ACCCGGGCCCGAGTCTCGGAATGTGGGTGCGGCTCCAGCAGCGGCACCTGGGGAGACTCTCGTTCGGCGCCCGTCGGGGGATGGCAACCTTTTTCGAGCCGCATCCGGCGTGACGGCCACGCCGTCGATCCTCACCTGCCGTCGGTCACGCTGCCACGGCTGGGCGACCTGGCCGTTCGAACCCCACCACCGTCCACCACAGGCCTCGGTGCCCGTACCGGAGGGCCATCCCTTGTGACTCCACGATGGCCACCATCGCCTCGGGAGGATGGACGAACGCACGGAAGTCGTTGCGTCGAAGACGACGTACCAGGTTCTCGGAGCCAAAATTCAACCGGGTAAGAAGGCTCCGCGGCGGATGGGAGAACACCAGCAGCTGTCGAGCATGGCTGGCTGCCGCAGCAAGCAGCCGCTCGTAGTCGGGATAGCAGCACACGACGCGGTGCAGGACGACGACGTCGGCCGACTCGACCTCGTCCGGCGCGGTGGCGATGTCGAGGAAGCGACGCGTCACCCGGTTCGCGAACTCAGAGCCCTCGAGGAGCCGAGCGGCCTCCTGCTCGTAGCTGGTCGAGATTTCCAGGTTCGTCGCTGTCCGGGCTCCCCGACGAAGCAGCTCGCCGTGCAGCTCGCCGATGCCGCCACCGATCTCCAGGACCGTCGCGCCTTCGATGCCGTGGCCGATCAGGAAGTCGATCAGCGTGCTGCGGGTCGGGTCCATGCCGCGCTTGCGACACCGCCGCGCGATCCGGCGCGCGAACCGGTCACCGAACGTCTGGTCGTAAGCAGCGCGGTCGCAACAGTCCGCCACTCCGCAAGCATCCGTCCACGAGGCTATGAAGTCCATGATGCGCAGGGACTATCCCAGAAGCGCGCCTACTCCGAGGGGGGTGCAACCGCGGCGGCGGAATGCGGCACCGTCGCCACGGCCGGTCCGCCGTTGCGGGAGGCCATACTGGGGGCCATGACTCGCGACGACGTCTTGGCGATCTGCCTCAGTCTGCCGGCGGTCGAGGAGACATACCCGTTCGGAGATGAGGTTGCGGTGTTCAAGGTCGGCGGGAAAATGTTCGCGCTGCTGCCGCTCTCCGAGGAGCCCGGGTCCGTCAACCTCAAGTGCGACCCTGCGCGAGCGTTGGAGCTGCGCGAGGTGTATCCGGGGATCCGGCCCGGCTACCACCAGAGCAAGAGGCACTGGAACACCGTGGACCTTGACGGCTCGGTCGAGGACGACGTGGTGCGCGGCTTGATCGCGGACTCCTACGACCTCGTCGTTGCGGGGCTGCCGAGTTCGATTCGCGCGGAGCTGGCACGTGCCTGAGCATGCCCGGCTCCCGGCGGATAGACGCACGATTGTGGATGCCCCCTCGGTGGGGCGCGTCAGAGGGGAAATGTCGATGTCGACGGTCCAGCTGTACGACACCATCGGGGCCACCTACACCGTGACGAGGCGGACGGAGCCCCGCATAGCTGGGCGGATTTGGGCAGAGCTCGGCGATGCCCGGACGGTCCTGAACGTCGGGGCCGGCACCGGCTCATACGAGCCCGCTGGTCGCCACGTCGTGGCGGTGGAGCCGTCCGCGCTGATGCGTTCGAAGCGCCAAGCAGACGCGGCCCCGTGCCTGGCTGGATCGGCCGAGCACTTGCCCTTCGAGGACCAGTCCTTCGATGCCGCGATGGCTGTGTGCACCGTTCATCACTGGCAGGACCCGATCGCCGGCCTGCGCGAGATGCAGCGCGTGGCCCGCCGCGTGGTGGTGTTCCTGTTCGACACGAGTGACCCGAGCCTGTTCTGGCTGAACCGTGACTACCTGCCCGAGTTCGCCGCGCTGAGAGCCGTCAGGGTCCTGGCATCGATGAGCGACCTGGCCGGTGCGATCGGGGCCCGGCTGGCTCCGGTGCTCATCCCCTGGGACTGCGCCGACGGCTTCTACGAGGCCTATTGGCGCCGGCCCGAGGCATACCTGGACGAGCGCGTCCGTCGCGGTGTGTCGGTCTGGGACGGCCTTGGACCGGACGTCGAGCAGCGGGCGGTTCGCAGCCTCCGTAGGGATGTCGCCTCCGGCCGGTGGGCTGAACGGAACCACGAGATCCTCGACCTCGACGCCGCAGAGCTCGGGGCTCGCCTCCTCATTGCCTGACGTCGCCGTGAGCGCTGCGTCCCCTTGGCGGTCGTGACGACCACCTCAATCGAGGCGGCGTTCCCCTCATCGATGGGTCATCGGGTCGGTTCGGCGCGCGGGGTGCTTGGGCTGCCGTCCGTCGATTGCGTGGAGGCGAGCCGGTCGTCTAACGCGTCGTCTGCGAGGCCCGCTGCGGCCCTCTGGGTTCGATGCTGTCCCACGCCGTACTCGCGCGTGCTGCGATCGACGGCGATGACGGTCCAGCCCGTGCCGTCTTCGTCGCTGAGGTTGATGAAGAGCCGGTCGCGGTCGTGTTCGACGCGAATGCGGTGATCCGGGTTGCCGGCTTCATGCAGGGCCTTGGCCCCGTCGCCGTCTGCGACGAACCCTGACCATCGTCCAGCCACGACACCTCTCCTCGCGTGGTGTGCCCTATCCAACGTAGCTCCGAAGGTCTCCGGGCATCCGAAATGGCCGGCGCTCTCTTTACGCCGGATACGGTCAGGAGATGGAGATGGCTCATTCCGGCACCTTCGACCCGGAGCGCGGGTATCCCGCCGTCGTCCCCTACGTCCGCTACGTGGATCCGGCTGCTGCGATCCGCTGGCTGGCACACGTACTCGGCGCGAGGGAGGTGCTACGCATGACCCTGCCTGACGGTCGCATCGGGCATGCCGAGTTGAGCGTCGGAACGGGCCTGATCACGCTCGGGCTCGCCACCGAACCCTCCAGTGACGCGCCGCCGGTGAGTCGCTCCACATTGCGGGCGATGACCCTCGTGTTCGTCGACGACGTCGACGCGGCCGCGGACCGCGCAGTGCGCGGCGACGGCGAACTCGTCGATCCGGCGACAGACCAGCCATGGGGACTGAGGCAAGCTATCGTCGCCGACCCTGAGCACCATCTTTGGGAACTCAGCGTCCACCTCCACGACGTCCCGCCGGCCGACTGGGGCGCCCAAATGACGGAACCATGACAGCGCCACCGCGAAACACGCTGCCCGTTGGGCGATCCTCATGTGGCGCTTGTGGCGCTGATTCGCGTTGCGGGCGTTGTGCTCGTTTGCGATCGGTCGTGGCCTCTTCGAGGCTAGGGGCGATCGGATAGTCGTTGCACGACTTGGATCGGGTGTCCGTCCGGGTCGAGGGCCCAGGCGATGAGTAGTCCGGCGAGGAACTCGTGCGGCCCTTCTAGTGGTTCGGCGCCAGCATCGAGCAGTTGCTGATACGCCGCGGGTGTGTTGTGGCACCACAGGATGACGGCCGCGCGTCGGCTCTCACGGTTGGTCGCGAGGTCGTGGTCGTCACGGGTGGCCTCGTGGCTGGCGAAGCCGAGCCGGTATCCATCGAGAGTGAGGTCGACGTGCTTGGGGGTGCCGGTCGGTGGTGTGCGGAAGACCTCGGTGAAACCGATGCGCTGGTAGAAGGCGACGGCTCGCTCGACGTGCTCGCAGAACAGCACGACTTGTGGACTCATCAAGTTGGTGTCGGTCATGGTTCTCTCTCCTCGGGGGTGGTTTCCTTGTTTACTCGATGGGCGAGGTCGCCAACAATCGACATGGCTGCGGTGTCGATCTCGACAGGCGCCGTTCATCGTGTTGGTGACGGCGAGACCGGCTCGCCCTCAGGAGGAGTCACGATGAGCAAGTACCTGATCTCGATCTATGACCACATGGATCGCCGCGCGGCGGCCGACGCGGACTCGCTTGCCGACACCCATGCCCGCCACGGCGAGTTCGCACAGACCAACGGGCCGGCTCTTCGCGGAGGCGCACAGCTCGCCGACGCGGACACAGCGACTTCGGTCCGTCAGGACGGCAGCGGCGTCACCGTCACTGACGGTGTTTTCGTCGAGTCCAAGGAGATCCTCGGTGGGTTCTATTTGATCGAGGCAGCCGATCTCGACGAGGCACTGGCCATCGCGAAGCAGGTGCCGGCACCGTACGGCGGTGTCG
>JBOHDW010000169.1:0-2634 GCA_050700795.1 Nocardioidaceae bacterium
ACCTACGACCACCGGCTGGTCGACGGCGCGGACGCCGCAAGGTTCCTGTCAGAGGTGAAGCAGCGCCTCGAGTCCGCCCAGTTCGAGGTCTGACCTCGGGGACCGGGCGGCCTGACGCGACGTAGGCTGCTCGACGACGCGGTGCGAAACCGATAGCAACCTGGCGGGAGGCTCGATGCGGGTCCTGGTTGCCGGCGCATCGGGGTTCCTCGGGCGCGCCTGGACCGCTCACCTTCGCGCGAACGGCCACGACCCGGTTCGACTGGTACGCCGCGACGCGCGGCCGGGCGACGTGACGTGGGATCCGTACTCGGGCCACCTCGACCCGTCCGTCCTCGATGGCGTGGACGCCGTGGCCTGCCTGTCCGGGGCGACCATCGTGCACTGGCCGTGGACCGCGAGCTACCGGAAGACCTTCCGCGACAGCAGGGTGGTGCCGACCCGGGTCCTCGCCGAGGCAGTCGCCGCGTCCGACCGCAAACCGCCGATGGTCGCGCAGAACGGCGTGGCGGGGTACGGCGATCACGGCGACCATGTCATCACCGAGCGCACGCCGACCGACGCCGACACGTTCCTTGGTGGGGTCACCCGTGACTGGGAGCGGGCCACCGATGCGGCGGCCGCCGCGGGAGCGCGCCTCGTCGTACTCCGAACGGCTGTCGTGCTCGACCGCGAGGGTGGCGCCCTGAAGCCGATGCTGCTGCAGTTCAGGGCGGGTGCCGGGGGGCCGATCGGCGGCGGGCGGCAGTACTTCGCGACGATCAGCCTGCTCGACTGGCTGCGCGCGGCGACCCACCTCACCGAGAGCGGGGACGGCGTCTACAACGTGGCCGGCCCGCACCAGACGACCAACCGGGAGTTCGTGCAGACCCTGGCCCGGCTGCTGCACCGGCCGGCCGTGCTCCCGGCGCCCGCCCTGCCGATCAAGCTGTTCGCCGGGCCGGCCTCCAGCGACATCCTCGGCTCGGCCCGGGTCGAACCCCGGCGGCTGCTCGACGAGGGGTTCACCTTCGAGCACCCGACGTTGGTGGACCGGCTGACCGCGGCGCTTCACTGAGTTCCTCTTCCTGTGCGGAGCGGTCCCCGACCGCACCAAAAACGGCCCGCGGCATGCAGTTCATGACCAACGGGCACGACCTCCGTCGCCGGCGACCCCGACCGGCGGAGTTCACAGCGTCTCCCCAGGCGGGTCGGCTACCGTGCCCTCCCCAGCCGAATCCGGAAGGTCGATGAGATGGCTTCGTCCGACCCGAAGCGACACCACCCCTGGCGATGGGTCGCCGGCGCTGTCGGCGTACTCGTGATCCTTGCGGTGGCGGTGCCCTATGCCTACATCCACCTGATCCAGGGGCCGGCCCCGAAACCGCTCAGCCTGGCGACAACCCCGCCACCCTCGACCCCGACCGGAGACCCATCGGCCACCTCACCCTCCTCGGTCGACGAGACCTGGAAGGTCTCCTCCGGCTCACAGGCCGGCTACCGGGTCAAGGAGGTACTCGCCGGCCAGCCCGACACGGCGGTCGGCCGAACCAGCAGCATCAGCGGCAGCTTCGAGCTCACGGGATCGGTGGTGGCGAAGGGGTCGTTCACGGTGGATCTGCGCACGGTCACCAGCGACGAAGGGAGGCGCGACGAACAGTTCAACGGCCGGATCATGGACACCGCCGAGCACCCGCTGGCCACGTACACACTCACCAAGCCCATCGACCTCGGCTCTGCACCCGTGGCGGGCAAGATCATCTCGGTGAAGGCTGCCGGGGCATTGGCGATGCACGGGGTCACCCACCCGGTCACCGCGTCGATTCGGGCCCGCTACACGGGGTCGGCGTTCGAGATCAGCGGGTCGATCCCCGTGACGTTCGAGGACTGGGCGATCGCCAACCCGGGCTTCGCCGGATTCGTCACCACCGAGAACCACGGGATCGTGGAGTTCCTGCTCACCACGACGCGCGCCTGATCGGTACGACGACCGAGGGTCCCTCCGATCCCGTCACACCGGGACCCCCGCTCGAAACCCGGTTGGCGCTGGCCCCTGTGGCTGGTGATGGCCGGCCCCGATCCGCGCTAGTTGGCGCGCCGGGTGAGCAGGGTCAACGGGAACATCGTCGCGAGGCGAGCAAGGGTCAGCGCGGCCAGGAGCAGACCGAAGTCGCGGAGCGCGACGTCCCAGTACCCGCCGATGAGGGCGAGGTTCAGGATGATCCCGGCCAACCACAGCGCAACGAGGTAGCCGCCGAAGCGGGGTACCAGCAGTACGACGAGCCCGGCGATCACCTCGATCACCCCGACGGCGTACATCGCCTGGTGGGCCGTGCCTGGGATGAGGTCGTTGAACTGCGGGGCGAGGTACTTGTCCCAGTTGGTCAGCACGTGGGCGAACTTGTCGAGACCGAAGACGATCGGCAGGACGGTGAACCCGAGACGGAGCGCCCAGAACGCCTGGAAGGTGGGGTCGTTCTTGCGTACTGAGGTTTGCGAGCCGGCGAGGGCCGAGGTGAACGGGGTCTGAGCGTGGGCGGTCATGAGAGCTCCTTGTATCGAATAGGATCTTCTACGTTAGAACGCTCGACCTCTTTCGTCAATAGATCCGTCTGATAGAAGAGACAGGGCTCGCACTGCCGGGATAGGGCCCCC
>JBOHDW010000170.1:0-3462 GCA_050700795.1 Nocardioidaceae bacterium
ATTGTGACGGGCGCGACCGGCCCGGGACGGGGCAGAACCCCCCACTCAACGGGGCAGAACCCCCCACTCAACGGAAGCGGGGGGGTGGGGCTAGCGGTAGTGGGGGACCAGCTCCATCGCCAGCTGCTCGATGAACAGGCCCACGTCGGTGACGATGCCGCGGGCCTGGGAGGAGCCCCGGTCGGCGAGCTTGGTCACCGTCGCCGGGTTGATGTCGACGCAGACCAGGGGGATCGACGCGGGCAGGATGTTGCCGGTCGCCACCGAGTGCAGCATCGTCGCCACCATCAGGCAGAACCCGACGTCGGTGAGCTTCGCGCGCATCGCCCGCTGCCCCTCGATGACATCGGTGTACACGTCCGGCAGCGGCCCGTCGTCGCGCACCGACCCGACCAGCACGAACTCCTTCCCCTCGGTGACCAGCGCGTGCATGATCCCGCCGGTGAGTACGCCGGAGTCGACCGCGTCCTTGATCGACCCGGCCTTCCGGATCGTGTTCAACGCCCGGATGTGGTGCTCGTGCCCGTGCTCGACGCCGCGCCCCTGCGCGAGGTCGACACCGAGCGAGGTGCCGTAGAGCGCCGACTCGATGTCGTGGGTCGCCAGCGCGTTCCCGGCGAAGAGCACGTCGACGTACCCGGCCTTGACCAGCGCGACCATCGCCGGCGCCGCCCCGGTGTGTACGACGCCCGGCCCGCCGACCCACAGCACCTTCTTGCCGGCCGCCTTCGCCTCGCGGAGCCCCTCGGCGACCTGGCGGACGAGCACCGCCTGCGGCTTCTCCGACGACACGTCTGACTCCATGAAGCCGAACACGTCGCTCGGCTTGGCCACGATCGGGACCGTCACCCGGATCCCGCTGGCGCCGCAGACGACCCGCATCCCGACCGTCACGTCGGACATCGGCAGCGTGTAGATCCGGGTCGCCGCCCCGGTCCCCTCGACGATCAGCCCGCAGTCCATCTCGGGGTTCTCCACGGTCACCCAATGCCCGTCGAGACGGACCCGGGTCTCGAGGTTCGTCGTCGAGTAGAAGCCGTCCGGCAGCACCCCGTCGACCTCGCACGCGGCCGTCTCCGCCTCACCGGGGTCGACCTGGTTGACCCCGCGGGTCTGCAGCCGCATCAGCAGCCGCTGCAGGTCCTCCTCGTCGTCGGCCGACACCGTGATCACCGCGTGCGACGGGTCCTGCGCGTCATGGCCGACGTCGAAGCGGTCCATCACGTAGTCGCCGCCGTACTCGCGGATGTCGTCGAGCACCCGGGACAAGATCCCCGTGTCCATCAGATGACCGGTGATCTCGACGGTCTCGCTTGCCTGCAAGGGGAGTCCTCTCGGTTGACGAGCCGATGCTAGGCGGTCGCGCCGTACCCCAGCTCGGCGGCGGTCTGCTTGGCCCCGTCGCTGACGGGTACGGCGACCACGGCGGTGCCGTACGCGCAGAGCTCGGTCCACACGTCGCCCATCTCGGAGGTGTCGAACCGCATCGCGACGACCGCGTTGCCGCCGCGCTGGCGCGCGTGCTCGAGCATCCGGTTCATCACCTCGTTGCGGCTGTCGGTGAGGTTCTTGGTCATCCCCTGGAGCTCACCGCCGAACATCGACTTCAGCCCGGCGCCCATCTGGGAGAACGCGTTGCGCGAACGCACGGTCAGCCCGAAGACCTCGCCGCAGACGCGCTGGATCTCCCAGCCAGGAAGGTCGTTCGTGGTCACCACCAACATGCCGGTTCCTCTCGTAGACGTTAGACAACCGCCCCGTCGTCACCGGACCAGTCGTCGCGGTGTCGCGGCATGGTGCTGACCAGGTAGCCGAACCCGGCCAGGAAGCCGAGCACGACCAGCGTGGTCAGCCAGGTGGGCGGGCTCCAGCCGAAGAAGACCGCCACCAGGAGTACGACGGGACCGGCGACCAGCGACAGCCAGGCGAGGCGGCGGCGCGGTTCGAGGCGGGGGAGCGGCGGCGGCTCGGGCGGGACGAAGTGGCCCTCGTCCTCCCAGGGGGTCGGCTGCCAGTCAGGCTGCCACGCCTGGAGCGGCCCGACGGGGTCGCCCACGGACGGCAGCTCCACCTGCGGCTCGGCCGGGGGTGGGGGCTCGCCGTAGTTCTCGACGATCGAACGCCAGGCGGCGTCCTCGTCGAGCTCTCGACCCTCGTCGGCACTCATCGGCTCAGGACCGGGTCACCCGCTCGACGAACTCGGCCGACTCGGCGAAGATCGCCGGCGCGTCGTTGTCGAGGGTCGCCACGTGGTAGCTGTTGTCGAGCAGGCGCTCGGTGACGTCACGCGACGACACCGACCCGAGGATGATCTTCGCCGACGAGGGGTCGACGGTGTGGTCCTCCGCGGAGCGGAAGAGCAGCAGCGGCTGGGTCACCTTGGGCAGGTCGGAGCGCACCGACCTCCACGCCGTCATCATCGAGTGCGCCGCCTTGAGCGGGGTCCTGGTGTAGCCGTACTCCTCGCCGCCCTTCTTGATGTCGTTGGCGATCCCCGGGAACGACCGGACCACGTGCTTGAGGACCGGGAGGGCCAGCACGTCCTTGCGGGTGGTGTTGACCGCCGGGTTCACCAACACGATCCCGGCCACCTCGCGGCCGCGGTCGGCGGCCAGCTCCAACGCTAGTGCACCACCCATCGACAACCCACCGACGACCACGGAGTCGTTGTTGGCGAGCAGCTTGTCGAAGGCCCGGTCCAGCTCGCCGTACCAGTCGGCCCAGGTGGTGCGGTTCATCTCCTGCCAGGTGGTCCCGTGCCCGGGCAGGCGGGGTACGGCGACGGCGTACCCCTTCTCGGCGAGGAAGCGACCCCACGGGACCATCGAGGCGGGCGAGCCGGTGAAGCCGTGGCTGAGCAGCACCCCGACCCGGCGACCGTCCTGGCCCGGCCGCGCGTCGGCCAGGAACGGCTCGGCGTGGGGGGCGAGCGGCACGGTTCTCTCCTGCGACGGATGGTGTTGAATGAGCGGGGACGGAGCCCACCCTGAATCGTGTCATGCGGCCCGGTCGGGGGCTAGGGTTTCCGCCGACGGACGGAGGACGCACGGTGTTCTACTGGTTGCTGAAGTGGGTGTTCCTCGGGCCGATGCTCCGTGGCGTGTTCCGGCCCCGCATCGAGGGCGACGAGAACATCCCCGACGAGGGCGCCGCGATCCTGGCCAGCAACCACCTCTCGTACGCCGACTGGCTGTTCATGCCGCTGACCCTGCGGCGGCGGGTGACGTTCGCGGCGAAGGCGGAGTACTTCACCAGCCCGGGGATCAAGGGCTGGTTCCAGAAGAAGTTCTTCTCCGGTGCCGGCCAGGTGCCGATCGACCGGTCGGGTGCGTCGGCCGCCGAGGGCGCGCTCACGTCGGCGAAGAAGATCCTCAAGGAGGGCGAGCTCTTCGGGATCTATCCGGAGGGGACCCGTTCCCCCGACGGGAAGCTCTACCGTGGCAAGACCGGGGTGGCCCGGCT
>JBOHDW010000171.1:0-4101 GCA_050700795.1 Nocardioidaceae bacterium
GTTTGGTCCCCAACCGCACGTTTTGGTGCTCGGTTGTTGCAGTTCATGCCCAATGGGTGGCGTCGCGGATCGGTCAGCATCCGTCGTAGGACGCCCAGCTCACGAGATCCATCCGGAACCTGCGGATTGGTCCCCAACCGCACGTTCCGGTGCCCGGGCGTTGCGGTTTCTGACCAACGGGCGGTACGCCGCCCTCCAAGCGCCCCGTCCCTCCACGCGCCGAACCGTCATGAGAACCCTCAGGGGAGTGGCTCGGGGGGCGCCCCGCTCCGCATATTGACATAATGTTGCTTATCGGCGATACGCAGCTGTGGAACGCTACGGCGCCTCCGCCCCCGGATTGTCGACCGCTTCGTTCCGCAGCTCGCCTCTTGACCTGCGCAACCTGGCACAGCCCCGATTGCCGGGGTGGGAAGCGACCGCGGGAGTCGCCAACCGGCGAACCGCACCGGGGCGCCAACCCGACCAGGACCCGAGCCGGAGTCCAGCGCCGGCAGGTCACTCGGTCGCGAGCTCGGGCAGGTCGGGCCGCGTGTAGTAGTCCCCCGCCTCGCTGGCCCACCACGCGGCAGTGGTGTGCAGCCCAGTCGGCAGGTCAAGCGTCCCGGCGCAGACGGACAGGCTCTCCGGGCCCTCTCGCGCCCGCCAGAACATCGACGAGCCGCAGCGACTGCAGAACCCGTAGCCGGCCCCGGGTACCGGGAAGTACCACTGAAGGTTCGATCCCGGATCGTCGATCTCGACGTCCGCGGTCGCCGCCGCGGTGGCCGCCATATGGTGGCCGGTGAACCGCCGGCACCTGGCGCAGTGGCAGTCGAAGACGTCGCGCAGAGTGCCGGAGATCCGATAGCCGACGGCGCCGCACAGGCAGTGCCCGGTCGCCCGCGGCGGCACCGTTCCGGTGCTGGTCATAGTGGGTCCGCCCCTCAGTGGTTTCGCCCCCATTGTCCCGCCGGCGGGACCGATCGCGGTCGCCAGGGGCCGGTCGATCGGCAATACTCCTGGGATGCGCAAAGCCAGCCTCGCCGCCCTTGCCGCCTGTGTTGCCGTCGCGCTGAGCGTCGCGTCGTACTCCGCTCCCGCCGTCGGGGCCAAGGCGCCGCCGCCCCGGGCCGGCAACCCGAACGGCCACGCGCCCGTCCCCGCGGCGGCGCGCGCGGTCGACACCTCACACCCCACGCACGTGGTCGGCCACGGCACCTCGGCCAGCTGTACGTCGGCCGCGGTCGTCCGGGCGGTGCGGGCCGGCGGGGTGATCGTCTTCCGCTGCGGCCCGCACCACAAGACGATCGTGATGCAGCACACCGCCAACGTCCGCAACGACCGCCGGGCGAACGTGGTCATCGACGGCGGCGGCAAGGTCACCCTCAGCGGGGCCGGGAAGCGCCGGATCATCTACATGAACACGTGCGACAGGGCACTGGGCATCAGCACCTCGCACTGCTTCAACCAGAACAGGCCGCGCCTGGTGCTCCAGAACATCACCTTGTCCCACGGCAACTCCACCGGTACGCCGCGGGTGGCCGGCGACGGGGGCGGCGGCGGCGGCGCGGTCTTCGACATCGGCGGCCGGATCAAGGTCGTCAACTCGCGCTTCTTCAACAACCGCTGCAACCGGACCGGTCCGGACGTCGGCGGTGCCGCGCTGCGGGTGCTCGACCAGTACAAGAACCGTCCGGTCTACATCGTGCACAGCACGTTCGGCGGCGCCGCCGGGTACGGCGGCCGCTGCTCCAACGGCGGCGCACTCTCGAGCATCGGGGTCTCCTGGGTGGTGCTGAACACCCTGATCAGCAACAACCGCGCGATCGGCCACGGCGCCAACCCGGCCCGCAAAGGCACCCGCGGCGGCGGCAGCGGGGCCGGCATCTACAACGACGGCAACACGATCAGGCTCACCGTGCGGGGCACCCTGATCCGCAACAACACCGCGAATGAGGGCGGTGGGGCCATCTTCTTCGTCAGCGACGACCTCAGCGGCACCCTGACCATCTCCGGCTCGCGGCTGCACCACAACCCGAGCCTCGGCTTTTACACCCGGCCCTACCCAGGGATCTTCTACCGCGGCCACGGCGCGCCCAGGATCACCAACTCGACATTGAACTGATGGAGGAGCAGGTGGCGCGCCCGTTCGGCATCGACTTCGGAGGTTCGGGGATCAAGGGCGCCCCCGTCGACCTCGGCGTCGGCGAGTTCGCGGCGCCTCGCGTGCGCATCGAGACGCCGACACCGGCCACGCCTGCCAAGGTCGCCGACGTGGTCGCCGAGCTGCTCGACCGGAGCGGCGCGACGGCCGACGCCGTGGTCGGGATCACGGTGCCCGCAGTGGTGGTGCACGGCACCGTCCGGAGCGCGGCCAACATCGACAAGACCTGGATCGGCGAGGACGCCGAGACGCTGTTCAGCACGCGGCTCGGTCGCTCGGTCACGGTGCTCAACGACGCCGACGCCGCCGGCTACGCAGAGGCCCGGTACGGCGCGGCCAAGGGCCAGGGCGGGTTGGTGATCGTGACCACCCTGGGCACCGGCATCGGCTCCGCCCTGGTGTACGACGGGGCCCTGGTCCCCAACTCCGAGCTCGGCCATCTCGAGATCGACGGGCACGACGCCGAGTCGCGCGCGGCGAACAGCGTCCGCGAGGACAAGAACATGTCGTGGGAGAAGTGGGCCGATCGACTCACCGCGTACTACCGGACCCTCGAGGCGCTGTTCAGCCCCGAGCTGTTCGTCATCGGCGGTGGTGTCAGCAAGGACGCGGACAAGTTCGTGCCGCTGATCAAGGTCGACACCCCGATCGTCGCGGCCACCCTGCGCAACACCGCCGGCATCGTCGGAGCGGCACTCATCGCCCACGAGCACGCCGCCACTCCCCCGAAGCGACCCGCGGCGCGCCGCCGTTGACGTATCTCATATGTGAGATAGGCTCGGCCGCATGAGCGAGGACTACCTGTCCAGGATCGGGTTGCTCATCCGGGACGCACGCAAGCATCGTGGCTGGACCCAGCAGCAGCTCGCCGAGGTCCTGTCGACCAGCCAGAGCGCGGTCAATCGGATCGAGCGCGGCCACCAGAACCTCAGTCTCGAGATGCTGGCCCGCATCGGGGAGGCGCTCGACTCCGAGATCGTCTCCCTCGGTGCCGGCCCCACCCATCTGCGGGTGACCGGGCCGACCACCCTGTCGGGCTCGATCGAGGTGAAGTCCTCCAAGAACGCCGGGGTCGCGTTGCTCTGCGCATCGCTGCTCAACCGTGGCCGGACGACGCTGCGCCGGGTCGCGCGGATCGAGGAGGTCAACCGGCTGCTGGAGGTGCTGGTCAGCATCGGCGTCCAGGTCCGTTGGCTCAACTCCGACAACGACCTCGAGCTCATCCCGCCCGCGGAGCTCAACCTGGCCGGCATCGACCAGGACGCGGCCCGACGTACCCGTTCGGTCATCATGTTCCTGGCGCCACTGATGCATGTGGAGGACACCTTCGAGCTTCCGTACGCCGGCGGCTGCGACCTGGGCACCCGCACCGTCGAGCCACACATGGCCGCGCTGAGGCCCTTCGGCCTGGAGGTCAAGGCGACCGACGGCAGCTACCACGCCACGGTCAACCGGCTGCAGCACCCCGAGCGGCCCATCGTGCTGACCGAGCGCGGCGACACCGTCACCGAGAACGCCCTGCTGGCCGCGGCTCGGTTCGACGGCGTCACCGTGATCCGCAACGCCAGCCCCAACTACATGGTCCAAGACCTCTGCTTCTTCCTGGAGAAGCTGGGGGTCCACATCGAAGGCGTCGGCACCACCACCCTGACGGTGCACGGGACCGAGGTGATCGACGTCGAGGTCGACTACGCGCCGTCGGAGGACCCGATCGAGGCGATGTCGCTGCTCGCCGCCGCCATCGTGACTCGTTCGGAGATCACCATCGAGCGGGTGCCGATCGAGTTCCTGGAGATCGAGCTGGCCCTGCTGGAGGAGATGGGATTCGACTACGACCGCGGTGAGGAATATCCGGCCGCGAACGGCCGTACCCGCCTGGTCGATCTGGTCACGCACGCCTCGAGCCTGCGCTCACCCATCGACAAGGTCCACCCGATGCCGTTCCCGGGCCTGAA
>JBOHDW010000172.1:0-5736 GCA_050700795.1 Nocardioidaceae bacterium
GCCCTCGACACGGCGTACCGCTTCCTGCGGACCCTCGAGCACCGGCTCCAGCTGGTCCGGCTGCGGCGTACCCATGTCCTGCCCGAGGACGAGGCGACCCTTCGGCTGCTCGGCCGGTCGATGGGCATGGCGGGGGACCCGGTCGCCGAGCTCGACCGGCAGTGGCGCCGGCACAGCCGTGAGGTACGCCGTCTCCACGAGAAGCTGTTCTACCGGCCGTTGCTCGCCGCGGTCGCGAAGCTGCCCAGCGACGAGGCCCGGCTCACCCCGGAGGCGGCCGAGCAGCGGCTCGCGGCGCTCGGCTACCAGGATCCGGCCGGCGCGCTGCGTCACCTCGAGGCGCTGACGGCCGGGCTGTCGCGGACCGCGAGCATCCAGCGCACCCTGCTCCCGGCGATGCTGGGCTGGTTCGCCGACGCCCCGAACCCCGACGCCGGCCTGCTCGGCTTCCGGCAGATCTCCGAGGCGCTCGGGTCGACGCACTGGTACCTGCAGACCCTCCGCGACGAGGGGCAGGTGGCCCAGCACCTGGCCACGATCCTCGCGTCGAGCCGCTACGCCACCGACCTCCTGCTCCGCGCGCCGGAGGGGGTGCGGATGCTCGCCGACGACGACGCGCTCGTGCCGCGGAGCCGAGACGCGCTGGCCGCGGAGATGTGCTCGGCGGCGCTTCGTCATGCCGACCCGGTCGACGGGATCGGCGCGGTGCGGGCGATCCGCCGCCGCGAGCTGTTCCGCGTCGCGGTCGCCGACCTGCTGAGCGATCTTGACGTCTCGCGGGTAGCGATCGCCCTGACCGATGTCACCGCCGCCACGCTGACGGCGGCGCTCGCGGTGGCCACCGCGGCCGTGTCGGCCGAACGACGGTCCGAGGTTCCCACCCGGATCGCGATCGTGGCGATGGGCCGGTTCGGCGGTGCCGAGCTCGGCTACGGCAGCGACGCGGACGTGATGTTCGTGCACGACCCGCTGCCCGGCGCGGCCCAGGAGGACGCCACGCGAGCGGCACACGAGGTCGCCAACGAGCTGCGACGGCTGCTGGCCCTGCCAGGCACCGACCCGGTGCTCGACGTCGACGCCGGGCTCCGTCCCGAGGGCAGGCAGGGGCCGCTGGTGCGCACGATCGACTCCTACGCCGCCTACTACGCCAAGTGGTCGGCGGTCTGGGAGGCGCAGGCGCTGCTGCGGGCGGATCCGATGATCGGCGACGCGGACGTCTGCGCGCGGTTCCGCGACCTGATCGACCCGCTCCGCTTCCCGGCGTCCGGTCTCGGGCCCGACGACGTCCGTGAGCTCCGCCGGATCAAGGCGCGGGTCGACGCGGAGCGACTGCCCCGCGGAGCCGATCCCGCGACCCACCTGAAGCTCGGTCGAGGCGGGCTCGCCGACGTGGAGTGGACCGTTCAGCTCCTCCAGATGCGGTACGCCGCCGGCGTACCCGCTCTGCGCACGACCCGGACCCTCGACGCGCTCATGGCGGCCGTCGACGCCGACCTGATCTCGCGCACGGACGCCGACTCCCTCGCCGCCGCCTGGCGCACCGCCAGCCGGCTCCGCAACGCGATCACCCAGGTGCGCGGGAAGCCGGCCGACTCACTCCCACGCGACGCTAGGGAACGGGCCGCGGTGGCCCATATCTGCGGCTACCGCGCCGGGAACTCCGACGAGCTGCTCAACGACTACCTGCGGATCGCCCGTCGCGCCCGCCAGGTCGTCGAGCGGGTCTTCTGGGGCTGAGTGCGCCTTGACATGTGACTAAATGGTCACCTATTGTCGGGGGGTGGAGCAGGACAACGACGCGGTGTTCAAGGCGCTCGCCGACCCCACCCGTCGCTACCTGCTCGACCTGCTGTTCGAGCGTGACGGCCGCACGCTGGGGGAGCTGGAGTCCGGGTTGGAGATGACCCGGTTCGGGGTGATGAAGCACCTGCGCCTGCTCGAGAGCGCCGGCGTCGTAGTGACCCAACGATCGGGGCGGGAGAAGCTGCATTTCCTCAACCCGGTCCCGATCCGCCTGCTGCACGACCGGTGGATCGACAAGTTCACCGAGCGACGGGTCAGCGCCGTCGTCGACCTGAAACGACAACTGGAGGACCTCGCATGAACACCGACACGACCACAGAGGCGGACACGCGGACCACCCAGATCTACCGCGTCTACATCAAGACCACGCCCCAGGCCATCTGGGATGCGCTCACCAAGCCCGAGTGGACCGACCGCTACGGCTTCGGCGGCTTCGTCGACTTCGACCTGACGCCCGGCGGTCGCTACCAGGTGCGACCCGGCGAGGAGATGCGGGTGGCCAGCGAGCAAGGGGGCAACATCCTCCCCGAGGTGATCATCGAGGGCGAGGTGGTGGAGGCGGACCCGCCGAACCGGCTGGTGCACACCTTCCACATGCTGATGGATCCGCGCACGTCCGCGGAGTCGGTGACGCGGGTCACCTACGAGATCAAGGAGCTCGGCAACGGCAGCTGTCGGCTCACCCTGACCCACGACCTCGCCGGTGCCCCACAGCTGGCCGCGTTCGTCGCCGGCACGCTCGAGGAGTACGGCGCGGGTGGCGGGCACGCCTGGGTGCTCAGCGACCTCAAGACGCTGCTGGAGACCGGCTCGCGCATGGGTGGCTAGCCGCCGTACGACGCAGCCATCGGGGCGCCGGCTGATCCCGCTGCCGCACCCGATCAGCCTCCGCTCAGGATGATCGGGTTGACTGACCGCGTGCTGTCGCGAACCTCGAACCGCACCTTCGTGGCGTGGGTGGTCGCGGTGATGCTCGCGATCCGGCTCAGCTACCTCGTGGGGCCGCTCGCGAGCGACGAGGCCGGGTACCTCCTCGTTGCCCGCAACTGGCACCTCGGTGGTCCGAACCTCTACGGCCACTACTTCGTGGACCGGCCGCCGTTGCTGATCTTCGTCTTCAAGATCGCGTCGCTGCTCAGCTGGGACGACGTCATCCGAGTGCTGGCCCTGCCGTTCGCCGTACTCATCGTGTTGGCGGCGGCCTGGGCGGTCGACGGTGTCGTCGGAGGGCGCGGAGCACGGTGGGCCGCGGTGGTGGCCGCGGTGCTCGTCACGAACCCCCTGCTCGGAGCTCCCGAGGCGGACGGCGAGCTGTTCGCCGCCCCGTTGGTGATGCTGTCGGTCGCGCTGGTCCTGGTCGGCGTACGCCGGTCGTCGGTGGCGATGGCGTTCGCGGCCGGGGTCTCGGCGGGCGGCGCGCTGATGCTCAAGCAGAACTTCTACGACGGGTTCGTATTCGGCGCCGTCCTCCTGGCAGTCAGCCTCGTCCAGGGTCGGCTGGCACGTCGTACGGCGGTCCGGCTCGCCGTCGCCGGTGCCGCCGGAGGTGGGGTCGTCCTGCTCGGTCTGATCGGCTACATCGTGTGGGCGCGGGTCGGGGTGTTCTCGGCGTACTTCCAGCTGTTCGGGATGCGCGGCTCCGCCCTCGACGTGATCACGGACCACGACTTGCACGCCACCGGCATGCGCGGCCTCGAGCTGTTGATCCTCGCCGTGGTCAGCGGGGCACTGCCCCTGCTTGCCGTGCTCGTGCGGAACGCGTGGCGGACCGGACTGGTCGGGACCCCGATCGCGTGGGCGATCTCGTTCACGACGGTTCTCGGGTTGGTGTCGATGCTGGCCGGCGGCAGTTACTGGCCGCACTACCTGATCCAGCTGGCACCCATGCTCGCACTCGCCGTGGGACTGTGGGCGTCACACGACGGTGCGCTCCGGGTGGTCACGGTCTATGCCGTTCTGGCGTCGCTGGTCGCCACGGTCAGCTACGGCGTCGACAACCTGAACGCCTCCCCACCCGTGGGGGAGCGGATCGGGCTCTGGCTGGCCGCCTCCGGGCAGGGCGGGGACACCGCGTCGGTCCTCTACGGCCATGCCGAGATCCAGCTGTCCTCCGGGATGCCGTCGCCCTCCGAGCACCTGTGGAGCCTGCCCCTGCGCACGACGGATCCGCACGAGACGAAGCTCCGGGCCCTGCTGGCCGGGCCCCGTGCGCCGACCTGGCTGGTCGACTGGTCGGGCGTGAACTCGTGGGACATCGACCCCCACGACGCGACGACGTTGACGATCGCGACGCACTACCGGCTGGTTGCTCACGTGTGCGGCGTACCGGTGTGGCTGCACGACGGCGTACGCCGCTCGCTCGCACCGCGGCGGGCCTGTGCCGGGTCTTGACCGGGACGTCACGATCGCCCAGCTGCTGACTTGTGACGTGTGACCGCACCGGGCTCAGCTCGGCTTGCGCCAGATCGATACGTGACTCTCGCTCTCCGACGTGAAGGCGGCACCGGCGCAGTCGGCGTACCGTGCCTCGGGCTCGAGCCCGGCCAGCGTAGCCATCAGGTCGCACTCCGCCGGCCAGGCGTAGCGGAAGCTGCCCGAGCCGTAACTGGTGGTCCCGTCCGGATCGGTGACGTAGTGGTGGGAGGTGCATCCCTGCGACACCAGGTCGTAGGTGTCGAAGACCAGATGCCCTTCCGCCATGCTCATCGGGACCGCCTGCTGCCCGGGAGGGAGCCGCCGGAGGGGTGGCACCCAGAGCTCGATGACGAAGCGGCCGCCCGGTCGGAGGTGGTGCGCGGCGTTCCTGAAGCAGGCGACCTGCTCGCCCTGCGTGCGCAGGTTCGACAGCCCGTTCCACACCAGGAAGACGAGCGAGAACTCGCCCGGTACGACGGTCGTGGCCATGTCCCCGATCACGACCGGGATCCGGCTCTCGTCGACCTTGCGACGAAGCTGGCGGACCATCGGCTCGGACAGCTCGATCCCCGAAACGGGCACCCCGCGGGCGGCGAGCGGGATGGCGACGCGACCGGTACCGATCGCGAACTCAAGCGCTCCCGTCCTGCCGGCCCCGTCGTTGGCCCTGTCGTTGGCCCCGTCGTCGGCCCCGGTGTCGGCCCCATCGTTGGCGAGGCGTTCCAGGAGGTCGAGCATCGGGTCGAGAACTTCGGGCGCGAACATCTCCGCCGAGCTGGCGTCGTACCGTTCGGCGGTTGCCTCGTCCCACACCTCGCTGCTGGTCATGGGGTGAACCCTGCTGCCGCCGTACCAGTCTGTCGACCGGTTTTCGCCCGGTTTCGCCAGGTCGCGCACCTCCTGCGACGGCCGGCTGCCCTCGCCGCCCGCGTCGTGAGTGCTGTTCCACAGCAGGAGCGGGTCCATCATCAAGGCGCCGCGTCCCCCCAGCCGGACCGCCGGGGCGTCACAATCGCGCAGTTGCTGGCGTGCGACGCCGAATCTCGACTTTTCCGTGTCGCAAGGCCGCAATTGCTGGATTGTGACGCTCGCTGGCCCCCGACGACGCCCGACGACGCCGCGGTAACGATCGGCGGCCCCGGCGGAAGGCGACGGACCGCCGAACCCGCTCAGCTCGCGGCCTGTTTGACCAGGGAGGTCAGCCGCTCCGCGACCTTCGCGTTCATCGCCGTGACGGCGAAGACGGTCGGCCACATGTCTCCCTCGTCGAGGCTGGCCCACTCGTTGAACCCGACCTCGGAGTAGCGCATCTTGAACTTCGAGGCGTTCTTGAAGAAGAGGACGACCTTGCCATCACGGGCGTAGGCAGGCATGCCGTACCAGGTCTTCGGCGCCAGCTCGGGTGCCGTGACCGCGACGATCGCGTGCAGCCTCTCGGCGATGACCCGCTCGGCCTCGGGCATCGCGGCGATCTTCTCGAGGGCGTCCTTCTCGTCGGCCTCGGCCTTCTTCGCGCCG
>JBOHDW010000173.1:0-3483 GCA_050700795.1 Nocardioidaceae bacterium
CCACCTCGGCGGTGTACGACGTGCTGGCCGACGTCGCGGCGTACCCGACGTGGTGGCCGCAGGTGCGCAGCCTGGAGAGCATCGACGGCGAGTCGGGGTGGGTGGCCTGCCGGTCGTTGCTGCCGTACACGCTGCGGTTCACGATGACCGCCACCCACCGCGACAGGGCCGGCGGCGTACTCGGCGTACGGCTCGACGGGGATCTCGACGGGCTGTGCCGGTGGACGTTGCACCCGGAGGGGGGCGGGACCCGGCTGGTCTTCCACCAGGAGGTGGTCACCCCGCGCGGGCTGCTCCGGGTCGCCACTCGCTTCGCCCGGCCGCTGCTGGTCCTCAACCACCGCTGGATGATCCGCAGCGGCAGGCGAGGACTCGCCCGACGGCTGGCTCAGAGCGCCGGACGGTAGCTCTTTGGGAGGGCGAACGGGCCGCCCACGGAGGCGGCCTCCGCGTCGTCCTGGTCCGTCGCGGGCGTGGCGGTGATCTGCTCGGCCCACTGCTCGGCGTCGTCCTGCGGGTCGTACCCGATGGCCCGGCCGGGCTCGAGGTCCCACCAGCCCCGGGTGTTGGCCGAGATCCCGTAGACCACCCGGAACCCGGGATCGGGTGTGGTCAGGGCCGCGTCGAACATCCGCACGGCGTCGTCGTGCGACAGCCACGTGGACAGGTTGCGCCTGGTCTCGGGGTGGTCGAGGAAGCTGCCGATCCGGGTGGCGATCGCGTCGATTCCGTGGCGGTCGGCGTACAGGCTGAGCAGGGCCTCGGCGGAGACCTTCGCCACGCCGTAGAAGGTGTCGGGCCGGGGGCGTACGTCGATCCCGACCGCGTCGGCGCGAGGGGTGAGCCCGACCGCGTGGTTGCTGGAGGCGTAGACGATCCGCGAGACGTTGTGGCGCAGCATCGCCTCGAGGAGAACCGCAGTGGTCAGCACGTGCGACGTGAGCTCCTCCGGCAGCGACGCCTCGTCGGGTCGGCCCGCCAGGTGTACGACGGCGTCGAGCCGGCCGGCTCGTGCGAAGACCTCCTCGACCTCGTCGGCGTCGGCACAGTCGGCGACGTACCAGGAGCCCGTGAACAGCTCGGGCTCGGGGGAGCGGTCGAGCCCGACCACGTCGTACCCGCGGTCGACGAGGCCGCGGCAGGCCGCCGTACCGATGCTGCCGGCGGCGCCGGTGACTAGGACTCGCATGGTCACAGCTTCGGGACGACCGCGCCGAGAAGAGCACCCATCCGGGTGGCCGCCGCACGGCCGGCCTCGAGCACCTCTTCGTGGTTGAGCGGCTCGCCGCCGATCCCGGCTGCGAGGTTGGTCACCAGGGAGATGCCGAGCACCTCGAGACCCGCCTCACGGGCGGCGATCGCCTCGAGGGTGGTCGACATTCCGACCAGGTGCCCGCCGATGATGCGCACCATCTCTATCTCCGCGGGTGTCTCGTAGTGCGGGCCGGGGAACTGGACGTAGACGCCCTCGTCGAGGGTGGGGTCGACCTCGTGGCAGAGCGCCCGGAGCCGGCGGCTGTACAGGTCGGTGAGGTCGACGAAGTTCGCACCCTCGATCGGGGAGGCGGCGGTCAGGTTGATGTGGTCGCTGATCAGGACCGGGGTGCCGGGCTGCCAGGTGGGCTTCAGGCCGCCGCACCCGTTGGTGAGCACGATCGTCCGGCAGCCGGCCGCGGCGGCGGTGCGGACGCCGTGCACGACCGGGCGGACGCCGAGCCCTTCATAGAAGTGGGTGCGTCCGAGGAACACGAGCACCGACCGGTCGCCGCACCGGATCGAGCGCACCTTGCCGGCGTGGCCCTCGACGGCGGGGGGTGCGAAGCCGGCCAGCTCGGTCGTACTCACCTCGGCGACCGTGTCCCCGAGGTGGGCCACGGCCGGCAGCCAGCCCGAGCCGAGCACCAGGGCGACCTCGTGGCGGTCGACCCCGGTCCGGTCGCGGAGTACGCGGGCTGCCTCGGTGGCGAGGGCTGACGGCGAGTCGGAGTTCGTCACCGCGTCAGCGTAGTGCCGGGGGCGGCTCGCGCTGTGGAACGGTACGGCTGTCCCGGCCGCCGGATCGCGACCGTACCGTTCCGCAGCTCGGTCAGCACCCCCATCGCGTGGGCAGACCTGCGCAACCACGCACAGCCCCCGTTACGCGGCCCGAGACGCCCGATCGACCTGCGCAACCACGCACAGCCCCCGTTACGCGGTCCGAAACGCCCGATCGGCCTGCGCAACCAAGCACAGCCCCTGTTACGCGGCCTGAGGCGCCCGATCGGCCTGCGTAACCACGCACAGCCCCGTTCACGCAGATCCGGACCGGTTCGGAAGTGGGCTGGAACAGCCGTGGCGCCACCGAACCCTGCCCGACGCCGTACTCGGGCCCTTTCCTTGCAAGACTTTGAGCCCGGCCCGGCAGAGACAGGCTCACAAGAGCCGGGGTTCGCGCAGTGGAACGGTACGGCTGTCCCGGCCGCCGGATCGCGACTGTACCGTTCCGCAGCTCGCGCGGCCCCCGATCGCGGGGGCAGACCTGCGCAACCACGCACAGCCACCGTTGCGCAGGCGCGGATGAGCGAGGGCTGGAACAGCGGCGGCGGCACCGAACCCTGCCCGACGCCGTACTCGGGCCCTTTCCTTGCCAGTCTTTGACCCAGCCCGGCAGCGAGACGAGTGCACAAGAGCCGGGTCGACGGATGGTCCGGGCGGCTCAGGGCTCGAAGGACGACCGGCAGGGACGTTCCCGCAGCCGGGCCACATAGTCGGTCGGCGCATCGGCCGCCTCCGCCGCCTCGGCGAGCATGCCCAGGTAGCTCGCGGACGGCAGCCCCCCCTCATAGGCATCGAGCACGTA
The DNA here is from genome assembly GCA_050700795.1 of Nocardioidaceae bacterium. Taxonomy (GTDB): domain Bacteria; phylum Actinomycetota; class Actinomycetes; order Propionibacteriales; family Nocardioidaceae; genus JBOHDW01. The sequence goes on from JBOHDW010000173.1 coordinate 2,840, forward strand.
GGTCCATGCGAGCACCTCCCCGGCGAGGGTCTCGATCCGCACCTTGGTCTTGCGGTAGAGGCCGGTGCCCGCGCTCTCCCAGTCGTCGAGCAGGCTCTCGTCCTCGTCGCTCACGTCGTAGATCGCGACGAAGACCTGGTCGATCGGGTCCTCGACCAGCGTCGCGAGGGCGCCGTCCCAGCCGAGCTCCTCGCCGCCGAAGGTCAGCCGCCACCCGGTCAGCCAGCCGGTCGCGCGCAGGGGCGAGTGCGGGCAGCGCTCACCCATGCGACGTGGGTCCAGGTTGGAGGCATAGGCGGCGTACAGCGGCACGACCGCAGCGTAGTGCCGCGCCGCGCGCCTGCCAGAATGGCCCGGTGAGTCATGTGGTGGTCGTCGGCGGGGGTCCGGGCGGGTACGAAGCGGCCCTGGTCGCCGCCCAGCTCGGAGCCGACGTGACGGTCGTCGACTCCGACGGGGTGGGTGGGTCGGCGGTCCTCACCGACTGCGTGCCGAGCAAGACCCTGGTCGCCACCGCCGAGCTGATGGCCGACATGGACGAGGCCGCCGAACTCGGCATCCGCTTCGAGGGGAAGCTCTCGGTCGACCTCGGCGTGGTCGACGCTCGGGTGAAGCGCCTCGCCCTGGCCCAGTCGGAGGACATC
>JBOHDW010000174.1:0-3390 GCA_050700795.1 Nocardioidaceae bacterium
CCTGCGTGGCGGACAGGGTGCCGGCGAACTTGTCGGGAGCGATGAGCACGCGCATGCCCCCCATCCAACCGGACGTCCTGGGGCGGGGGCGCGGGACGTCATACCCTCTGGTTGCCATGGCAGCCACATCTGATGACGTCACGCTGATCCGGCCGATGCGAGACGATGACCTGTCCGCGGTGGAACGGCTCACCGACGCGGCGTACGTCGACCTCGACCGGCGTACCTTCCGGGCCGGCTGGCCCGAGCCGACCGGGCGTACCCCCGCGCAACAGGAGCACTGGCGCGCGCGGGCGGCGCACCTGCACCGGACCGACCCGGGGGGCTGTTGGGTCGCCGACGATGCCGGCGCGATCGTCGGGGCGGCCATCGCGATGCGGCGCGACACGATGTGGCTGCTCTCGACGCTCGCGGTGGCGCTCGGTCGGCAGGGCCAGGGCATCGGCCGGCGGCTGCTCGGGGCGGCCGCGTCGCACGGTCGCAACTGCACGACGGCGATGCTGGTGTCGTCGGAGGATCCCGCCGCCGTACGACGCTACCGGCTGGCCGGCTTCGACCTGCACCCGACGATGTTGCTGTGGGGCAGGGTCGGCCGCGACGTACTCCCCATCGTCGAGCACGTCCGGGAGGGCAGCGCCGGCGACATCGACCTGATGAACTCGGTCGACCGGCAGACCAGGGGCAGCGCCCACGGGCCGGACCATGAGCTGCTGTGCGATCGGTACCCGCTCGTCGTGGTCGACCGGCCGAACGGGTCGGGCTATGCCTACGTCAACACGGGCGGCGGGCCCTATGTGCTGGCGGCGACCAGCAAGCGGATCGCCACCGAGCTGGCCTGGGAGACGCTGGCCGCCAGCGATCCGGACTCCCCCGCCCTGATCCAGGACATCACCCCGGCCAACGCGTGGGCGATCGACGTGGGGATGGCGGCCCGGATGGGGCTGCACCCCCGGGGGTACGTCGCGGTGCGCGATCGGCGACCGCCGGCGCCGTACCTCCCGAGCGGGATGTTCCTCTAACCCCCAAACGATTCGTCTGCGATCCTCCCGCTGGAAACAGACGAAAGAGCGCAGACGAATCGGTTGTTCGGGGTCAGGAGAGGCCGGGGGCGCCCCAGACGGGCATCCACCGGGTCAGGTCGGGCTCGACATGGAGATCCCCCTTGACCACGTCGCGCACCTGCATCTCCAGCAGGTTGTCGCGGGTGCTCTCCCCGGTCGGCACGAACGGGTAGAAGGTGCCCTTCTTGTACAGGTAGACCAACCCCAGCCGGTGCCCCGACGGATCGGTGAACCCGACCAGCGAGCACAGCAGGCTCGGCGCGAAGCCGGCGGTCTCGAGAGACGTGTTCACCGCATGCAGGTCGGTCACCAGCGCTGACATGTCCGACGGCGGCTGCTGCACCAGCAGCCAGGTGAAGCCGAAGGAGTCCGTGCTCACCTCGACGTCGGGATCGTCGTCCGCGTCGAGCAGCGTGACGATGTCGGTCTGGGCCTGCTGGAACGCCGCCCCCTCCGCGGCCCGGAAGCAGACCGACCCCTTGCCGGTCGGGGTGAAGTTCGCGGCCGTCTGCAAGGTGACCGCCGCGTTGGGCAGGCCGAACAGCGCGTCGAGGTTGTTCGCCGGCGGCTTGGTCCGCCCGCTGAGTACGTCCCAGATCTTCACGAGTCGGTCGGCGCCGGCGGAAGGAAGCCACCCTCCACGGACTGACCGAGCTCGGCGGCCACCTTGGCCAGCTCCTCCAGCCGCTGCTGCAGCGACGGGTGCGTGCTGGTCAGCGTCCGCAGCGACATCCCGCTGATCGCGGGGGCGATGAAGAACGCGTTGATCGGCTGCGAGCTGCGCAGGTCCTTGGTCGGGATCCGCGCGATGTCGCCGGTGATCTTGGTCAGGGCGCTCGCCAGCGCGGACGGCTTCTGGGTCAGCAGCGCCCCGGAACGGTCGGCGCACAGCTCGCGATAGCGCGACAGCAGCCGGGTCAGGAAGAAGCTGACGGCGTACACCACCAGGCTCACCACGAGTACGACGAGCCAGATGGGTACGCCGTTGTTGTTGTTGCCGTTCCCACCGCGACGGTTCCCGCCACCGAAGAAGGCGCCGTACTGCGCTCCACGCGTGAGCATCGCCGCCATGATCCCGGCCGACGACGCCAGCGTCATCACCAGGACGTCCTTGTGCGCGACGTGGGAGAGCTCGTGGGCGAGGACCCCCTCCATCTCCTCGGGGGTGAGCCGGTCGAGGATGCCGGTCGTCACGCAGACCGCGGAGTGATCGGCCGACCGTCCCGTCGCGAACGCGTTGGGCATGTCGGTGTACGCGATCGCCACCTTCGGCTTCTTCATGTCCGCGAGCGCGCACAGCCGGTCGATCATGCCGTGCAGCTCGGGGGCCTGCTCCGGGGTGACCTCGCGGGCCTTCATCGCCTTGAGCGCCAGCGTGTCGGAGTTGTACCACTGGAACCACGCGATGCCGAGCCCGGCGACGCCGATCAGGAACGCGATGCCGTAGTTGTTGCGCCCGAAGGCGTACATCAGCCCCACGATGAGCGCGACGAACAGTCCCCCGAGCAGGAACATCACGAGGGTCATCCGGGCGGTCAGCCCGGTGTCGTTGACGAAGCGGGTCTTGGCCATCAGCCCGGGATCAGCCCATCGTCCTCGAGCATCTCCCGCACCTCCTCCAGGGTTGCGTCGGCGGGCGGCAGGATCAGGTCCGAGTCCTCCAGAGACTCGTCGGGCAGCCGCTCGCCCGTGGTGCGTACGGCGTCCAGGAGGGCCCCCAGCGCCGGGCGGAAGGCCGTCTCGTCGCCGGAGTCGACCGCCTCCTCCAGCCGGCGGTCGAGCTCGTTGAGCGCGGCGAGCCGGTCGTCGCCGAGGGTGAACTGCCCCTCGGTGAGGATCCGCACGATCATGACTGTTCCTCCTCCTGGGTCTGGGCGGCCTTCTCGGCGGGCGCCGTCTCGGCGGTCGCCTCGTCTGCGGCCGGTGCAGACTGGGCGGGCGCCGCGTCCGCGGCCGGCGCCGACTCGATCGCCGGGGTGGGTTGACCGGCCTCGATCGCGCCGCCGGACTTCGCCTTCAGCTCGGCCAGCTCGCGCTCGACGTCGGACTGCGAGGACATCGCCTGCAGCTCGCGCGAGATGTCGTCGCCCTGGTTCAGCGAGGACGCGTCGTCGAGGGCGCCGCTGGCGATCAGCTCGTCGATCGCACCGGCGCGCGCCTGCATCTGCGCGGTCTTGTCCTCCGCGCGCTGGATCGCCATCCCGACGTCACCCATCTCCTCGGAGATGCCGGAGAACGCCTCGTTGATCTGGGTCTGGGCCTGCGCGGCGGTGTAGGTGGCCTTGATCGTCTCCTTCTTGGTGCGGAACGACTCGACCTTGGCCTGCAG
>JBOHDW010000175.1:0-2818 GCA_050700795.1 Nocardioidaceae bacterium
GATCTACCTCGACGGCAACTCGTTGGGGGCCCTCCCCCGCGCCGTACTCACCCGCATGGACGAGGTGCTCCGCCGCGAGTGGGGTGAGGGGCTGATCGGATCGTGGAACACCGCGGACTGGATGTCCCTGAACCGGACGGTGGGGGCCAAGATCGCCCCGTTGGTCGGCGCCGGCCACGACGACGTCCACATCGGCGACTCGACGACCGTGACCCTCTTCAAGACCATGGTCGCGGCTGCCAGGATGCGCCCGGACCGGACGGCGATCGTCGTGGAGAAGGGCACCTTCCCCACCGACGGGTACGTCGCCGCGGGAGTCGCCCGGACCCTCGGCCTCGAGGTGCGCTGGTGCGACCCCGCCGACCCTCTGGCGGCGCTCGACGACAAGGTCGCTCTCCTGTCCCTTACTCACGTCGACTTCCGGACCGGGGCGATGTTCGACGCGCCGGCGATCACCCGGGCCGCGCACGAGGTGGGCGCGCTGATCCAGTGGGACCTCTGCCACTCGGTGGGCGCCGTGCCGGTCGACCTCACCGGGATCGACGCGGACTTCGCGGTCGGCTGCACCTACAAGTACCTCAACGGCGGCCCCGGGTCCCCCGCCTTCGCCTGGGTGGCGCCGCGGCACCAGCCCGGCCTCGACCAGCCGATCACCGGGTGGATGGGCCACGCGGACCCGTTCGCGATGACCCGCGACTACGCACCGGCTGCCGGGATCGGCCGACTCGCGTCCGGCACCCCACCGGTGCTGGCCCTGTCCTCGCTCGACGCCGCGCTCTCCGTCTTCGAAGGGGTGTCGATGACCGACGTCCGGTCGGTGTCCCTGTCGCTCACCCGGTTGTTCATGGAGCTCGTCGACGACCGGCTCGGAGAAGTGGAGCTCGTAACGCCTCGCTCGGAAGCCCGCGGGAGCCAGGTGTCGCTTCGCCACCCCGAGGCGTACGGCGTGGTGCAGGCACTCATCGCGCGCGGGGTGGTCGGCGACTTCCGCACTCCGGACATCGCCCGGTTCGGCCTTGCGCCGATGTACCTGCGGCATGTTGACGTGTACGACGCCGTCGAGCAGCTGGCCCTCGTCCTCGAAGGGCGGGAGTATGCCGATCCGGCGTACTCCCGGAGGCATGCGGTGACCTGACCCGCCGGGAGGTCGCGCCATCTTCTCCGTTCGTCGACAGGATTTTGAGAATCCCCTTGTGGACAAGGCGAAACCGGCTCGACTTCGTCGGACCGATCCGGTATCATCGAACACATGTTCGAGCACTCAGTCACCGCCTTCTCCGCGGCGAGCCGCCTGCTCCAACATGCCCGCGAGCAGCGCGCGGTCGCCCAGCGCGCCGAGGCCGAGGTGCTGGTCACGGCGCTCGACTGGGCCCACCTGCACCCGGGCGACCCCTCCGAGCAGGCTGCCGCGGCGGGTCGGGCAGGAGTGGGTGGTCTGGAGCGGGAGCTCCCGCTGGCCGGTGCCGGCACCCCGACGGTGGCCGAGTTCGCCGTCGCCGAGTTCGCCGCGGCGTTGGCGATGACCACCGAGGCCGGGGGCTGCCTGATCGGCGACGCGCTCGAGCTCGCCCATCGACTGCCACGGCTGTGGGAGCGGGTGCGGTCCGGCAGCCTGCCGACCTGGCGAGCCAGGCGCGTCGCGCAGGCCACTCGCTGGTTGAGCCCGGAGGCCGCCGCGTACGTCGACGCACATGCCGCGCCCTTCGCCCACCGGCTGTCGCCGGGTCGGGTCGACCGACTGGTGGAGGCGGCCGCCGCGCGCTTCCAGCCCGAGGAGGCGGCCGCCCGTGCCGACCGGGCCGGCGAGCGACGTCACGTCACCGTCTTCGACGAGCACAGCCTCCAGGGCACCTGCCACATCGAGATCGAGGCCGACGCGTTGGATGCAAAGGCCTTCGACCACACGATCGGGCAGGTCGCCGATCAGCTCGCCGTGCTCGGCGACCCCGACTCCCTCGACGTGCGCCGAGCCAAGGCCGTCGGGGTGCTGGCCGACCCCCAGCACGCGCTCACGCTACTCGCCGGCGACGACCACGGTCCACTCACCCGGCGAGCCACCACCGAGCTGGTGCTGCACCTGCACCTGTCCGACACCGCAGTGGCCGGTCCAGTGGCCGGTCCAGTGGCCGGCGCGACGGAGCTCGCCCGGCTCGAGGACGACTCGACCAGCACCGGAGACCTGCCGCTCCTGGCTGAACAGGTCCGACGTTGGGCCGGTCGACCCGACTGCCGGGTCACCGTCCGCCCCGTGCTCGACCTCAACCAGGCGCTGACCGGCGACCGCTACGAGGCGTCCCCCCGGATCGCCGAGCACGTCGCGCTACGCGACCGGACCTGCGTCTTCCCACACTGCGGGCGGCCTGCCCGACGCTGCGACCGTGACCACATCCTGCCGTACGACCCCGACGGCCCGCCGGCCCAGACGATTACCGACAACCTTGCCTCACTGTGCCGCTCCCACCACCGCCTCAAGACCCACGGCGGGTGGCGCTACGCCCAGGTCGAGCCCGGTCGGTTCCTCTGGACCTCTCCGCTCGGTCACCGCTACCTGCGCGACGAAGCCGGCACGGAGAGTCTCGACGCGGACGACCGACCCGACACCTGAATCCCCCGCCCCGCACCCCGCCTCGCTCGGCGGGGCCGTCGGCCTGTCCGCGAACGGATGACTCAGCCGGCCTGCAGGATCTGCCGCATCAGCTCGGCGGTCTCGGACGGGGTTCTCCCGACCTTGACCCCGACCGCCTCCAGCGCCGCCTTCTTCCCCGCAGCGGTTCCCGAGGAGCCGGAGACGATCGCCCCGGCATGACCCATCGTCTTC
>JBOHDW010000176.1:0-5043 GCA_050700795.1 Nocardioidaceae bacterium
GACTAGACCACCACGGGCCCCGGGTCACACCGTGACGTTCTCGAGCATCTCGGTGACCAGCGCCGCGATCGGCGATCGTTCGGAGCGGGTGAGCGTCACGTGGGCGAACAGCGGGTGACCCTTCAGCCGCTCGACGACGGCCACCACGCCGTCGTGGCGACCCACCCGGAGGTTGTCGCGCTGGGCGACGTCGTGGGTCAGCACCACCTTCGAGTTGGCCCCGATGCGGGACAACACGGTGAGCAGCACGTTGCGCTCGAGCGACTGCGCCTCGTCAACGATGACGAAGGCGTCGTGCAGGGAGCGGCCGCGGATGTGGGTCAACGGGAGCACCTCGAGCATCCCGCGGTCGAGCACCTCGTCGATCACCTCGGGAGTGGTGAGCGCACCGAGGGTGTCGAAGACCGCCTGCCCCCAGGGCGACATCTTCTCCGACTCGTTGCCAGGCAGGTAGCCGAGCTCCTGGCCGCCGACCGCGAACAGTGGTCGGAAGACCACCACCTTCTTGTGTTGACGACGCTCCATCACCGCCTCGAGGCCGGCGCACAGGGCCATGGCGGACTTCCCGGTCCCGGCGCGGCCGCCCAGTGACACGATCCCGACCTCCGGGTCGAGCAACAGGTCCAGCGCCACCCGCTGCTCCGCGGAGCGCCCGTGGATGCCGAAGGCGTCCCGATCGCCGCGGACCAGCTGGACGCGCTTGTCCGGCCGAACCCTGCCCAGGGCGCTGCCCCGCTCGGACAGCAGCACCAGCCCCGTGTGACAGGGCAGCTCGCCGGCGTCCGCCAGGTCGATGACCGTGTCGTCGTACAGCTCGTCGAGCTCGGCGGCGGTGACCTCGATCTCGGCCATGCCCGTCCAGCCGGACTCGACCGCGAGCTCGGCGAGGTACTCCTCGGCATCGAGGCCGACCGAGGACGCCTTGATCCGCATCGGCAGGTCCTTGGAGACCAGGACGACCCGGCGGCCCTCATTGGCCAGGTTGCGCGCGACCGCGAGGATCCGGGTGTCGTTGTCCCCGAGGCGGAAGCCCGACGGGAGCGAGTCGGGATCGGTGTGGTTCAGCTCGACCCGGATGGTTCCGCCGTGCTGGCCCACCGGGACGGGCCTGTCGAGGCGGCCGTGCTGCACCCTCAGCTCGTCCAGCATCCGCAGGGCCGCACGGGCGAAGTACCCCAGCTCCGGATGGTGCCGCTTGCCCTCCAGCTCGGTGATCACCACCACGGGCAGGACGACCTCGTGCTCGTCGAACCGCTGCATGGCTCCCGGGTCGGCCAGCAAGACGCTGGTGTCGAGGACGTAGGTGCGGGTGGAGTTCCTCACGCCGTCCGCGCGCTCGGTCGCCGATCCCCTGCTCCTGGCAGCAGCCACGGTTCGCTCCTCGCAGACCGAGACGCGCACTCACGCCTCCGGTCCTGGGTGTCGGTTCCCTGTATCGGACCGGGACGGACCCGAGTGCGGGCCCGCGGCTGCGCGTGATCGCTCACGAACTGGTGCCTCCCGTGACGTCGGGGTCGCTCCTGGCGTCATGGCGACGGTAAGCCCGGTTCGGGCCGGACGATCGCAGCCACGCCGTACGGCGCCGCGAACATCAGGCGCCGAAACGGCGCTCCCGCTGGGCGTAGGCGCGCACCGCGCGCAGGAAGTCCACGCGCCGGAACGCGGGCCAGTAGGCCTCGCAGAAGTAGAACTCGCTGTGCGCACTCTGCCAGAGCAGGAAGCCCCCGAGCCGCTGCTCGCCGGAGGTCCGGATCACCAGGTCGGGGTCGGGCTGGCCCTTGGTGTACAGGTGCTGCGAGATCTGTTCCACGTCGAGGAACTCGGCCAGCTCCTCGATCGATGTGCCGCGGGAGGCGTGCTCCTGGAGCAGCGAGCGTACGGCGTCGGCGATCTCGCGGCGGCCGCCGTACCCGACGGCGATGTTGACCAGCAGGCCGTCGACCTCGCTGGTCTCGTCGGCGGCCTCCTTCAGCCTGCGGGCGGTCTCCGCCGGGAGCAGGTCGAGCGCACCGACCGGATTGAGCCGCCAGCGTCGCTCCCCGACCAGGTCGGTGACGGCGTCCTCGATGATCCCCAGCAGCGACTCCACCTCGGCGGCGGGTCGGTTGAGGTTGTCGGTCGAGAGCAGCCAGAGGGTGACCACCTGGATGCCGAGCTCCTCGCACCAACCGAGCAGCGGGACGATGTTCGCGGCACCGGCCCGGTGGCCGTGGTCCGCATCCTGGCCCACCGTCTTGGCCCACCGCCGGTTCCCGTCGAGCATGACCCCGACGTGTCTCGGCATCTGCTCGGGCGCCAGTCGGCGGACGAGTCGGGCTTCGTAGGCCGGGTAGAGCACCCGTCGTACCGCCTGCTTCCAGTCCGCCACGGTGACCAACCCTACCTGCGCATCCGCCGGTTATCGCAGCACCTGGCCGGGTACCGTTGGTCCATGGCGGCCCGCGTCGTACAAGAGCTCAAGCCCCGGTTGCGCGGCTGGCTCCACCTCGGGACCGCCCCCGTCGCGCTGGTGGCCGGGGTCGTGCTGATCGCGCTGTCGCCCACACCGACCACCCGGCTGGGGTCGACGGTCTTCGTGGTGACCGGGCTGGTGCTCTTCACGGTCTCCGCGGTCTACCACCGAGGCACGTGGTCCCCACGGGTCTGGTCGGTGCTTCGGCGCATCGACCATTCCAACGTCTTCCTGCTCATCGCCGGGTCCTACACGCCGTTCACGTTGTTGTTCCTGACCGGGAGCGACCGTTGGGTGCTGCTCGGGGCGGTATGGGCCGGTGCTCTGCTGGGGATGGGTTTCCGGGTGCTGTGGATCGACGCGCCGCGGTGGCTGTACGTGCCGATCTACCTCGCGCTGGGCTGGGCCGCGGTCATCTTCGTGCCCGAGTTCGCCCACGGCGCCACCCGGCTGGCCGGCCTCGGTGTGGCGGCTCTGGTGCTCGTGTTCGTCGGGGGCGCGTTGTACACCGCGGGTGGTGTGGTCTACGGGCTCAAGAGGCCCGACCCGTCCCCGCGCTGGTTCGGCTTCCACGAGGTCTTCCACTCGCTCACGATCGCCGCCTTCGTGAGCCACTACATCGGCCTCTCTCTGGCCACCTACGCTCTTCGCTGAGGGCTCAGCCGATCAGCGCCCTGAGCTCGTCGGGCTCGGTGACCGGTCGTTCGCACACGAGGTTCCGACACACGTAGGCGGTGGCCCGGTCCGCGACGCGCCCACGCCCTTCGAACAGCGGTACGTCGAGACCGGCGGGTCCCACCAGCACGACCGCTCCGGGTCTGGTGGTCGAGCGCGCGACCGGGAGCAGTTCGTCGAGGCCGGGCCCCCGGATCACCGCAAGCTCCAGCGGACCGTCGAGTGCGGCCTCCGCCGCCGCGAGCGACCAACCGGCGAACCTCGGCGCCCGCTCCGCGAGCAGTCGGACCGAGCGCAACGCCGCCTCGGCCGCGTCGCGATGCCGACCGGAGCCGGTGACGGCCGCATAGCCGAGCAACGCGTGGACGAGCGCGGAGAGCCCGGACGGGCTGGCGTTGTCGGAGGGATCGCGAGGACGCGCCACCAGGCCCTGCGCATCCGACGCCGTGTCGTAGAACCCGCCGTCCGGTGCCGAGAACCTCTCCAACGCCCCGTCGAGCAGCCGTCCCGCCCGGACCAGCCACGCCGGGTCGCCGGTCGCTTGGAGCAGGGAGAGGAAGCCCGCCGCGACACAGCCGTGATCCTCGAGGACGCCGTCGGCCGCCCCGGCGACGCCATCGCGCGAGACCCGCCTGAGCCGGTCACCGTTGAGGTGGACGTCGACGATCAGCGCGGCGGCGCGCTCTGCGGCCGCCACGTAGTCGGGTCTCTGCAAGAGCCCACCGGCCTCGGCCAACGAGGCGATGGCCAGGCCGTTCCAGGCGGCGACGACCTTGTCGTCTCGCGCCGGGCGGGTGCGTCCGGACCGTGCACCGAGGAGCCGACCGCGCACCTCTGCCCACCGGTCCGGGTCGTCCGGGTCCTTGGGCAGCCGGAGCGTCGAGGCGCCGTGCTCGAACGTCCCCTCGTCCGTGACACCGAGCAGGGCGGCCGCCCACTCCGCGTCCTCGCCCAGGACCGCGTGCAGCTCGGCGGGGGTCCACACGTAGAACCTCCCCTCCCCTCCGTCGGAGTCGGCGTCGAGGGCGGAGGCGAAGCCGCCCTCGGGAGTGAGCAGCTCCGCGAGGAGGAAGTCGGCGGTCTCCCGCGCCACTCGCGCACCGAGCGGGTCACCGGTCTGCCGCCACCAACGGGCGTATGCGCCCAGCAGCTGGGCGTTGTCGTAGAGCATCTTCTCGAAGTGCGGCACCACCCACGCCCGGTCGACGGAGTACCGCGCGAACCCGCCCGCGAGCTGGTCGTAGATCCCGCCGCGCGCCATCGCCGTGAGGGTGGCGCCCGCGAGGTTGACCGCCCGCGGCGAGCCGGTCCGGGCCGCATGACGGAGCAGGAACTCCAGCACCATCGAGGGTGGGAACTTCGGTGCCGTTCCGAAGCCGGGGTTCGCTGCGTCGTACTCCCCGGCGAGCGTGTCGACGGCCCCCTCCAACACGGCGTCGTCGATCGGCTGGCCGTCGACGGGCAGCCCGTCGAGCCGCAGGTGCGAAGTGACGTCGTCGGCGACCTTGGTGACCTCGTCGCGACGGTCCCGCCACGCATCGGACAGCGCGCCGAGGACCTGCCGGAACGACGGTTGACCGTGCCGCGGCTCATCCGGGAAGTAAGTGCCGGCGAAGAACGGCTCCCCCTCAGGTGTCAGCAGCACCGTCATCGGCCAGCCGCCCTGGCCGGTCATCGCGGTGGTGGCCTGCATGTAGACCGCGTCCACGTCGGGGCGCTCCTCGCGGTCGACCTTGATCGCGACGAAGTGCTCGTTCAGGAACGCGGCGGTCGTCGGGTCCTCGAACGACTCGTGCGCCATCACGTGGCACCAGTGGCACGCGGCGTACCCCACCGACAGCAGCACCGGCACCTCGCGCTCCCGCGCGTCCGCGAACGCCTCGGGCGACCACTCCCACCAGTCGACCGGGTTGTCC
>JBOHDW010000177.1:0-2386 GCA_050700795.1 Nocardioidaceae bacterium
GTGCACCGCCCCTTTTCGCACGCCGAGAACCGTCATCTGGTCGGATTCCGCAGAGTTGTCCGGCTGATCCGGAGTATCACGAAGGTTCATTGGCAGGGTCAAGGAAAGTTTTCGCGGCCCGCCTCGCGGCCTATCGCGCTTCCTGGTGCGGCGGTCCCCCCTTCCTTGCGGTTTGGTCCCCAACCGCAAGGATTCCTGGCCCGGCCGTGCAGTTTGTGACCATTCGGCCAGGGGTACGCCGGTTGCCGGTCGCCGCTTGGTGGGATGGGTCCGTGTGGGTCGGTTCCGGGCACGTCGTACACGAGGCCGCCGAATGGTCACGAACCGCAACTCCGCGACCGTTTTCAGTGCGGTTGGGGACCAAACCGCAACGGCAAGGGGCCCGCGGCAGGCGCCCGTCGTACGCCGTCCCTCAGGATCGGACATTAGGGTTGCTGGCATGCCTGCATCACGTTTGATGCCCACGGAGGAGGCAGCCGATCTGATCCGGCTGGTCCGCGACCTGGCCACAAAGGAGCTGGCCCCTCGTGCGGCCGAGGCGGAGGCCACCGAGACCTTCCCACGAGAGCAGTTCCGCACCCTGGGCCGCGCCGGGCTCCTGGGCCTCCCCTACCCCGAGCAGTACGGCGGCGGCGGGCAGCCCTACGAGGTGTACCTCCAGGCGTTGGAGGAGATCGGCTCGGCCTGGGCCACGCTTGGCGTGGGGGTCAGCGTGCATGTGCTCAGCTGCTTCGGACTGGCCACCCATGGCACCGAGGAACAGCGCCGGTCGATGCTTCCCGAGATGGTCGGCGGCGAGCTGTTGGGGGCGTACTGCCTGTCCGAGCCCCAAGCCGGATCGGACCCCGCCGCTATGACGACAGCCGCACGGCGCAAGGGCGACGGCTACGTGATCAACGGCACCAAGGCATGGGTGACCCACGGCGGGCACGCCGACTACTACAAGGTGATGGCCCGCACCGGCCCGGGCCGTGACGGCATCTCCTGCTTCCTGGTCCCCAGCGATGCACCGGGGCTGACCGCGGATCCCCCAGAGCACAAGATGGGGCTCACCGGCTCGTCGACGACGCTGCTCCGCCTCGAGGACGTGTACGTCGAAGCGGACCGACTCATCGGTGCCGAGGGCGACGGTCTCAAGATCGCCCTGACCGCCCTCGACGCAGGACGGCTCGGGATCGCGGCCGCGGCCACCGGCGTCGCGCAGGCGGCGCTCGACGTCGCCACCGCCTACGCACGCGAACGCCGGACCTTCGACAAGCCGATCATCGAGCATCAGGGGTTGGCCTTCCTCCTCGCCGACATGACCGCCGCCGTGGAGTCGGCGAGAGCCACCTATCTCGCCGCGGCTCGGCGCAAGGACCAGGGGCTGCCGTTCACGACACAGGCATCGGTCGCGAAGCTCGTCGCCACAGACAACGCCATGCGGGTGACCACTGACGCCGTACAGGTCCTGGGCGGGTACGGCTACACGCGCGACTTCCCCGTGGAGCGCTACATGCGGGAGGCCAAGGTGATGCAGATCTTCGAAGGCACCAACCAGATCCAACGCGTGGTGATAGGACGGTCCCTCGCCAAGGGGTACGCCGACTCGATCCACACCGTCACCTCTGAGGAGAACTGATGCGGCTCGACAACACCTCGGCCATCGTCACCGGCGGAGCCTCGGGGCTCGGCGCGGCCACCGCGAGGGCGCTCGCCGACGCAGGCGTCGGTGTGTTCGCCCTCGACCTGAAGAGCTCGGTCGACGCAGCGCCGCAGGTCGAGGGGGTCACCTACGTCGAGTGCGACGTCACCGACGTCGGGCAGGTCCGCAACGCGGTCGTCGCGGCGGCCGCCACCGAAGCCCCGCTGAGGACGGTGGTGAACTGCGCCGGCATCGGACCATCGGCCCGGATCCTCGGCAGGTCGGGCGTCCACGACCTCGACCTGTACGCCGCCGTCGTCAGGGTCAACCTGGTGGGTACCTTCCAGGTTCTCGCCCTGGCCGCCGAGAAGATCGCCGAGACGGAGCCCGACGGCGACGGTCAACGCGGGGTGGTCATCAACACCGCCTCGATCGCGGCCTACGACGGACAGGTCGGCCAGGCGGCTTACGCCTCATCGAAGGGCGGGATCGTCGGACTCACCCTGCCCGCGGCCCGCGACCTCGCGCAGTACGGCATCCGGGTCTGCACGATCGCCCCCGGGATCGTCGAGACGCCGATGCTGGCGACGGTGTCCGAGGAGTTCCGGGCCGGGCTCGCCGCGGGCGTCCCGTTCCCACCGCGCCTGGCGCGCCCGGAGGAGTACGCCCAGCTGGCCCTCGCGATCATCGCCAATGACTATCTCAACGGCGAGGTGATCCGGATGGACGGGGCGCTGCGGATGGCCCCGCGTTAAGTCCGCC
>JBOHDW010000178.1:0-4351 GCA_050700795.1 Nocardioidaceae bacterium
CTGTTCCGGGCGGTGCTTCTCGTGCTCCGGCTCCTGGGTAACGCCCTGGGCACCTCGGCGCCTCTGGGCACGCGTCAGGTGTTCAGCAGTAGACGTGACATCACGCATCGGGTCCGGGTGGCCGGTCAGGTCGAGGCCAAGCGAGCGGCGATGGCCGCACACGCCTCCCAACGGCGAGCCGAGGGTCGACGCCGCGTCCTGGACCGGATGCTGCGCCTTCCCGGGCCCGTGTTCGGGATGGCGTTCGGGCACGAGTGGTTCGTCGAGCGGGGTCGACACCCCATCGACCGGTCGACCGACATCTTCGCCACGCTCCGCGCGAGGAGCCTGGCCCGGTGAGCTACCGGGACCGTTGGACCGGAGCCGCGTGCCTCGCGGTCGCCCTGAGCCTCGGAGTGGCGATGGTCCTGTGGTCCCCCGTCGGGGTCGTGTTCACGGTCGGGCTGCTGTGGGCCGGATCGGCCATCGGGTACGCGGCGTGGGGGCGACGGCCGGTGCGCGGGTGGCGGCCGTCGTTCCTGACCGGAGCCGGCGCGGTCGCCGCCTGGGCGCTCGTGTCGGCGTCTCCCCCGCTGGCCCTGCTGGCCCTGATCGTGGTCGCCGGCACCTGCCCGCCGTTCCTCCGACTGTTCAGGGCCCACCGGCCCGCCTCGCTCGCGGGAATGACCGACACCGAGCTGTGCCGGATGTGGCGGAGTACCTTCTGGGAGCTGAAGGAGCGCCGGCCGGTCGACGAGGCGCTCGGCCTGGTGGCCCTGCGGCAGTCGTGTCTCGAGGAGCTGGAGCGGCGCAACCCATCGACGCTGGATGCGCGGCTGGCCTCGGCGAGCCACCTCCCCGGGGATGCCGATGCCCGCTGAGGAGGGCACGCGGGAGTCCGACTACTGGTGGTTGGTGCGCGTGTGGCTGCTGGTCGCGGTGTTCGCCACGGTCGCCATCATCGGTTCGCGCCACGTCGGCATCCCGTTCCGGGACCCCGGTGGCGATATCTTCCGAATCAGGATCGCCGTCACTCTGGCGATCTTCGTGGTGCTCGTGGTGGTCGACGCCGCCGTACGCGTCGGCCGTGCCGGATGGTCGGTACGCCGCGTGGCGGCGACCGTGCGGAGCCGATGGAGCGGCCGGCGACTGGTCCTGGCGATGGCGGGGCTGCTTGCCTACCACCTGGTCTACTTCTGCTACCACAACCTGAAGAGCTGGGACGTCTTCAACCGGCCGCGTGACCGGATGCTGCTGCAGTGGGACCACTGGCTCTTCCTGGGGCACAGCCCCGCTGTGCTTCTTCACGACCTGCTCGGTCAGCACGTGGCGGCGTACGTCCTGCTGGTCATCTACGAGTCGTTCTCGGCGATCGTGTCGGTCTCGTTCGTCGCGTCGCTCGTGTTCACCAGGCGTCTCCGGGACGGCTACGTGTTCATCGCCTCGGCGCTGTGGGTCTGGATCCTGGGAGTGGGTTCGTACTACCTGATCCCCACCCTCGGCCCCTTCCATATCGCTCCGCGGGAGTTCGCGGGGCTCCCCCACACGATGGTGCAAGACACCCAGGTGCAGTACATGGCACAACGCGCATACCTGCTGGCGCACCCCCATGCCTCCGGCGCATTCGCCCAGATCTCCGCGTTCGCAAGCCTGCACGTCGCAGTGACGAGCCTGATCCTGCTGATGGCCGTCTACTACCGCCTCCGCTGGGCGGTCTGGGGGATGTCCTTCTTCCTCGTCGGCACCATCCTCGCCACGATCTACCTGGGTTGGCACTACGCCGTCGACGACATCGCCGGACTCGCCATCGCGCTCATCGGCGTCGGGCTCGGTCGCCTGATGATCTACCCCAAGGGGCGCCCCGCTGAGACACGGAGCCATCCTCCACGAGCGATGAGGGGTGCCGGGCTATCGTCGTGACATGGCCCGCATCAGCTTCGCGGCGCACGTGGTCAGGGGGAACGAGTCCTGGGTCGCCTATCTTCCCGCGGTCGATCGTGCCGTTCGCGCCGCCAACCTCGAGGACGTCGAACCCCTTGCGCGCGAGCTGCTCGTCGACCTGCTCGACGTGGACCCGGACTCCGTCGACGTCGAGCTCGTCCGGCCGACGATCCCGACCCAGCGCGATCCCCAGGTCTCCGGCAGCTAGGTTGTCCTCATGTCCGAAGGAGCCGGCCAGCGCGGCCTCGAGGACGGGATCGAGCGGGACTTCAGCCGACAGATGTCGTACGCCGACTACCTGTGCCTCGACCGTCTGCTCACCGCCCAACGACCGCTGAGTGACCCCCCGCAACACGACGAGCTGCTGTTCATCATCCAGCACCAGACGTCCGAGCTGTGGCTCAAGCTGCTGGTGCACGAGCTGCGCTCGGCCCGATCGCTGCTGGCCGCCGACGACCTGGCGCCGGCGCTCAAGCGGCTCGCGCGGGTGAAGCACATCCAGCACGTGTTGACCGACCAGTGGTCGGTGCTGGCGACCCTGACCCCGTCGGAGTACGCCCTGATCCGGCCGTTCCTGGCCACCTCGTCGGGCTTCCAGTCGGTGCAGTACCGAGAGGTGGAGTTCCTGCTCGGCAACAAGGACGCCGAGATGCTCAAGGTCTTCGCCCATGACCCGAAGGCGACCGCCGAGCTGACCGCACTGCTCCACGAGCGCTCCGTCTACGACGAGTTCCTGGCCCACCTGTCCCGCCAGGGGTACGCCGTACCGCCGGCCTGCCTCGACCGCGACTGGTCGTCGCCCTACCGCGCCAACCCCGACCTCGTCGAGATGTTCGCCTCCGTCTACGCCGCCCCCGAGCAGCACTGGGGGGTCTACGAGACCTGCGAGGAGCTGGTCGACGTCGAGGACAACTTCCAGGCATGGCGCTTCCGGCATCTCCAGGTCGTCCAGCGCACGATCGGCCACAAGACCGGCACCGGTGGTTCGACCGGCGTCGACTTCCTACGCCGTGCGCTGGACCTGACCTTCTTCCCGGAGCTCTACCAGGTCCGCACCGAGATCGGTGGTTGAACCGGCCGGGGTTCCGATCGTGACCTCGCTGCCCTTGACTTGACCGGCTTGGCCCGGAAGCCTGCTGAGAGGTATCGGTCGTCTCGGGCATCACGACGGCGCAGGAAGGCTTTACATGCATTTCAAGCGGAACCTCGCACTCGCCACCGCTCTGACCATGACGCTGGCCCTGGCGGCCTGCGGCGGGTCGGGCTCCAACGCTTCGGGCGGTTTCGGAAGCTGCAAGATCACGAGCAAGAAGAACAGCATCTCGATCACCCCGGTCAAGGCCGGGACCCTGACCGTCGAGACCACCCTGCCCGCCCAGGGGTGGTGGAACGGCACCACCCCGTCGTCGATCAAGAGCGGTTACGAGTACTGCATGGCGGCCGAGCTCGCCAACATGGCGGGGCTGACGTCCGTGACGGTCAAGAACGTGTCGTTCGACCAACTCGTCGCCGGCCGCACCAACAGCTACGACCTCGCGCTCGCCGAGATCTCGATCACTGCCGAGCGGGCCAAGGTCGTCGACTTCTCGACTCCGTACTTCGACTCCAACATCGGGGTGCTGATCAAGAAGGGTTCGGGCGTCACCGCCGACAACATCAACACGAAGAAGTGCGCGGCGTACGCCGGAACCACCTCGGTCCCCTTCATCCAGGACAAGCTGACGTGCAACGCCAAGATCTACCCGAACTCCCAGACCCTCTACCAAGGCCTGCTGTCGGGCCAGGTGGACGCCGACTTCCTCGACACCGCGATCGTGCTGGCCGAGGCCAAGTCGACCGGTGGCAAGCTCGAGGTGGCCGGGCAGTACAAGACCGGGGAGAAGTACGGCGCGATCTACCCCCAGGGCTCGTCCAACGAGGATGCCTTCAACAAGGGCATCCAGACGATGCTCAGCGACGGCACCCTCAACCAGCTCTCGAAGGACTACCTCGGTCCGGCCTTCGGTGGCGACCCGTCCTCGGTGCCGATCTGGACGCTCAAGTAGCCCGCGGACGATGAGCGCTTCGAGGCTCGTCACCGAGGAGCTCCAGCAGAGTCCCACCCCGAGTCCGCCACGCCCGGTCATCCGGGTTGCCGGGGTGGGGCTGCTGCTCTCGTTGGCGGGGACCGCCCTGATGGTGTGGGCCACGCTACGGCTGCGGGACTACAACCACGGCGGGGTCGTCTCCACGGTGATCGGCGCCGTCTTCGTCCTGGCCACGCTCTACCCCTTCTGGCCGGCGGTCCGCTCCTTCGCGGCTGCGCGAGAGCGGACCACCTTGATGCGCGCGGACCAGCTGGTGCCGGCTCGGCGCGCGGCGGCGGCCGGCCGCGAAGAGGCCCAGATCGCCATCGGGTACGCCGTCGCGGCGATCCTCGTCGCTCTGGTGC
>JBOHDW010000179.1:0-2535 GCA_050700795.1 Nocardioidaceae bacterium
GCATATGCATTCGTACCCATCGACGCCGGGGGCAAACGAGCGCCCCTGCCGTACGCCGCGCCGCGGACGGCGCAACCGCCCGCCTAGGCTTGCGGGGTGCGGGTGCTCATCGTTGACGGCGCCAACGTGGTCGGCAGCCGACCGGACGGCTGGTGGCGTGACCGCGCGGGCGCGGCCGAGCGACTTCACGAGGCGATCGCCGGAGCCGATCTGGGGCACGACCTGATCGTGCTGGTCCTCGAGGGGGCCGCCAAACCCGGCTGGCCGGCCGGTGCGGACGGTGCGCTGCACACCGTGCACGCTGCGGGCTCCGGCGACGACGCGATCGTCGAGCAGGCCCACGCCCGGAGCTCGGGTGGCGTCGACGTGGTGGTGGTCACCGCCGATCGCGAGCTGCGAGAGCGGGTGGCGGCCGCCGGAGCCTCGTGTGTCGGCCCGAGCTGGCTGCTTGACCGGCTCTCGTGATCGGTCGTTCCCGGAACATGAATCGAGGCGGGGTCTTGACATCGGGGCTCGGTTAGGCTGAACTTACCGTTCGTGGAGACTTACCGAGTGTCGGAGGACGAGTGGGGGGTCCTTGGTGACCGCACCCGACGGACGATCCTCGAGCGCCTCGCCGAGCGGCCACGCGCGGTCGGCGACCTTGCGGGTGATCTGCCGGTCAGCAGGCCGGCGGTGTCCCAGCACCTGAAAGTGCTCAAGGACGCGGGGCTGGTCACCGAGCAGGCGGACGGCACCCGTCGGATCTACCGCCTCGAGCCCGCCGCGTTAGTCGCTCTGCGAGACCAGGTCGACACGTTCTGGCGACGCGCCCTGGCCGGCTTCCAGGAGATCGCCGGACAAGATTCAGAGGAGAGACCATGACCCAAGCAACCACCGTCGTGATGAGACAGATCGTGGTGCCCGCTACGGTCCAGCGGGCATTCGCGACGTTCACCGAGCGGTTCGGCGACTTCAAGCCACCCGAGCACAACCTTCTGGCCGCCCCGATCGCCGTGACCGTGTTCGAGCCACGCGTCGGGGGCTACATCTACGACCGCGCCGTCGATGGCAGTGAGTGCCGCTGGGCGCGCATCCTGGCCTATGAGCCACCCGACCGGGTCGTGTTCAGCTGGGACATCGGCCCGCAGTGGACGATCGAGTCGGACCCGGAGCACACCAGCGAGGTGGAGGTACGGTTCATCGCCGAGACGCCCGAACGGACGCGCGTCGAACTGGAGCACCGCAACCTCGAGCGGCACGGCCCCGGTTGGGAAGCCGTCAGGGACGGAGTCGACAACGATGCCGGATGGCCGCTCTACCTCGACCGCTACGCAGCGCTGCTGACCAGCGGGCGCTGAGACCGGGCTACCCCACCGCCTCTCCGGGCGGCCTCGGCGCATTGAGGCCGAAGCGCACACCGAGCATCCGGATCACGAAACACACCACCGCGGCGCCGACGGCCGCCGGGACGCCGTACACGCCCGCCCGGCTGGTGATCACCGTGACGGTCGCCCCGACGAGGGCGGGGATGGCGTAGAGCTCGCTGCGCAAGACGGTGGGGATCCGTTGCATCATGACGTCGCGCACCGTGCCGCCCCCGACAGCGGTGACGGCGCCCAGGATGACCGCCTGGGTCGGCCCCAGCCCCATCTCCAACGCCTTGCTGGCACCGGTCACGGCGAAGAGGCTGAGCCCGGCGGCGTCGAGGATCAGGATCGACCAATGCAGCCGGTCCAGCCCCCGGCCGAAGGCGAAGGCGACGAGGCTGCCGACTGCCGCGACGGCCAGGTAGCGCCAGTCGCTGAACGTCGCCGGCGGCAGGTAGTCGATGATGACGTCGCGGATGATCCCGCCACCCAACGCCGTGATCATGCCGAGGGTGACCACACCGATGATGTCGAGACGCGCGGATCTCACGGCGGTGAGGGCCCCGTTGAGGGCGAATGCGAAGGTGCCGACCAGGTCCAGGGTCAGCAGGAGCGGGGTCTCGGTGCTCACGTGAGAGGTTTCACTCCGTCCGGCCCGACGTTGCTTCGGGGCTCACTCACTCGTGGGTCGTCCGAGCCAGGCTAGCGTTGCCGTCACGAGTGCCGCCGTTCCCGTATCGAGGGTCGGTTGCAGCACCGGGGCGAACGTCGCCGAGTGGTTGACCGGGATGTCCTGGGAGACGCGTCCGGAGGTCACTGCCTCCTGGTAGACCGCAGGGTCGCTGCCGCCGATGCCCCAGTAGGTGTAGGGGACCTTCAGCGCCGTGGGGATGTCGCTGAAGTCCTCGCTCGCCGTCTGCAGCGGAAGCTCGACGGCCCGGTCGCCGAACTGGTCCCGCAAGGCAGCCGCGACTCGGGCGGTGACATCCGGGTCGTTCTCGGTGATCGGGAACTGGTCGTACAGCTCGAACTCCGGTGACCGTGGGGATCCTGACGCGTCGCATTCCGCGGTCACGATGCGCTTGATGGCATCCAGCATCGCCGTACGCGTGTGGTCGTTGTAGGTGCGCATGTTCAGCAGGATGGTGGCCTGGTCGGGGATGACGTTGCTCTTGGTGCCGGCCTG
>JBOHDW010000180.1:0-4343 GCA_050700795.1 Nocardioidaceae bacterium
CCCCAGTACTGCGCGAGGAACAGGGTGAACCGCTCCTGGGCGGGACCGAGGTCCTCTTCGGGGTAGAGCGGACGGACCACCTCGTCCCGGGCGACGTGCTCGTAGAACGTCGCGACGATCTTGTCGATCGTCGGATAGCCGCCGATCGCGTCGTAGAAGGTCTCCGGGGCCTTTTCGGAACCTTCGCTCACCTGGCTATTGTCGCTGACAGGGGCCGGAGTCCTCCCGGCCGCCCTCGACCGCCGGCAGAAGGAGAAGAGATGGCCACCACACGCACCGCCCAGACCCACTGGGAAGGTTCCCTCATCGAAGGTGCGGGGCGGGTGAGTCTGGACTCCTCCGGGCTGGGCAGCTACGACGTGACCTGGGCGTCGCGGGCCGAGGACCCGAACGGACGGACCAGCCCCGAGGAGCTGATCGCGGCCGCGCACTCGTCGTGCTACTCGATGGCCCTGTCGAACATGCTCGCTCAGGCCGGTACGCCGCCACAGGCGATCGACGCGAAGGCCGATGTGACCTTCCAACCGGGCGAGGGGATCACCGGGATCCACCTCACGGTCGTGGGCCATGTTGAGGGGATCGACGCCGCCGGCTTCGCGGAGCACGCGGAGAAGGCCAGGACCGGTTGTCCGGTCAGCCAGGCGCTGACCGGGACCACGATCACCCTGGACGCCTCGCTGGCCTGATCGATCAGTCCGGCTTGCCGTCCCCGTCCTCGCCGTTGCCGTCTGGGTCATTGTCTGGGTCATTGTCTGGGTCATTGTCTGGGTCGCCCTGGGGTGCGGACACGGTGCGTCCCGACGTGTCCCGGTGCCAGACCACACGGGTCGGCATCGCGAACGGGATCCCCTCGTGGTCGAAGCGCGCCTTGATCCGCTGGCGCATCTCCCGGGCGACCCGCCACTGCTCGAGGGGCGCCGTCTTCAGGGTCACCCGGACCGTGACGTGCTCGGGGGTCAGCTCCTGCACCCCCCACACCTCGGGCTCCTCGATGATCACGCCGTGGTAGTCCTCGTCCTCCCACATGGAGTGCGCCACCTCGCCGAGCACCCCCTCGACGATGCGCAGGTCCTGGTGGTAGGGCACGGGGATGTCGAGCACGGTGCGGGCCCAGTTCTGGCTGTGGTTGCCGACTCGCAGGATCTCCCCGTTGCGGACGTACCAGACCGTCCCCTCGACGTCTCGCAGCCGGGTCACCCGAAGGCCCACCGCCTCGACGGTTCCGCTGGCCTCGCCGAGGTCCACCGAGTCGCCCACGCCGTACTGGTCCTCGAAGATCATCGAGATCCCGGCGAGGAAGTCCTTCACCAGGCTCTGCGCGCCGAAACCGAGCGCCACCCCCGCAATCCCGGCGCTCGCGATCAGCGGCCCGATGGGGTAGCCCAGCTCGGCGAGCGCCATGACCGCGAACACGATGAAGATCGCCGCCGACGTGATCGACTTCAGCAGCGACGCCATCGTCCGCGCCCGCTGCACGCGACGGCCGGCTGAGTCCTCGGCCGTGAGCCGGTCCGCGTGGGGAGCATGCCTGA
This sequence comes from Nocardioidaceae bacterium, assembly GCA_050700795.1. GTDB lineage: Bacteria > Actinomycetota > Actinomycetes > Propionibacteriales > Nocardioidaceae > JBOHDW01. The sequence continues at coordinate 1,533 of JBOHDW010000180.1, forward strand.
GCAACGGGCTCGGCAATCCGCCGGCGGCCCGGCGGGCGAGCCGCTCGATGAGCCGGTGCAGGAACCAGCGGAGCAGCAGCGCGAACACGGCGAGGCCGACGATCGCCAGCGGCTTGGCGACCAGCCAGTCCGCGCCCTGCGCGAGGGACTCGTTCCCGGTGACCTTGTCCACCCAGCTGCACCAGCGGTCAGAGGGGTCGCAGGTGGCCGCGCCGAACAGGCCCAGGGCCGGGGAGCTCATGGTCGGAGGCTACGAGACGGCGTGGCAACGGCAAAACCCGGTTCGCTAGGGTGACCGGGTGACCTCACCCGTCGTACGCCGTGCCGTCCGATCGCTCGCGTTGACGCCCGCGATCGTCGTACTCGTGGCCGCGGGGCCGGCCTTCGCGGAGGCCCCGCAGGCGTGGGAGCACGATCCGAAGGTCAACAAGCTGCATGCCCTGCTGATCCTCGGAGCGATCCCGCTCGGCCTGTTCGTGCTGATCTGGGTGCTCGCGTCGCTGCCTTACATGCTGCACGGGCAGACCTATCACCCGGGGCTGGCCTGGCGGAACGAGCCCGAGTGGTTCGGCGGCCCCGACGGAGGAGTGGACAAGCTCGACACCGAGGCGCCGGCGGAGTCCGAGCCGCCCGACGACACGGGTGGTGCCAGTGCCCGTTGGTGAGGCCTTCCCCGCGATCGAGCGCGCCGCGATCGACAAGGCCATCCGCGATGCGGAGACGGTCTCGCGCTTCGAGTTCTCGGTCTACGTCGGCGCCTTCGACGGAGAGGCCCGGCCGTTCGCCGAGCGGCTGCACGCCGCGCAGATCGCGCCGACGCGGTCGGTCCTGGTCGCCGTCGACCCGGCCGCCCGCATCATGGAGGTGGTCACCGGTTCCGACGTACGCCGGCGGCTCGACGACGCGACGGTACGCCTCGACACGCTCGCCATGCAGTCGGCGTTCGCGATCGGAGACCTGGCCGGCGGAATCGCCCGCGGGGTCGCCCAGCTCGGGGAGCACGCGCGTGCCCCGAGGGTGCTGCACGCGGACGGCTGAGCCTCCGGCCGGTCCGAACTGCGACTCAGGCGAAGCGCTCCTGGGCCGCCAGGGCGCGTTCGATGTCGGCCCGCCCCTCGCGCACGTAGCGCTTCGCCCCGGGGTTCGCGGGTGAGGTCGCCAACCACCGGTCCACCCGTTCGAGCGTCTCCGCGCTGGTGAGCGAGCGGGGGAACATGTACTCGAGCGTCGTCGAGGCGATCTGCAGTCCCCGCTCGTCCCAGATCGTGTCGGCGCGCTCGAGGTACTTCTCGAGGTAGGGGGCCAGCACCTCGGCCTGGTCGGAGGTGTCGAAGGTGTAGGCGATACAGCGCTGGGTCTCGTTGGCCACGCCGCGGCGCATCGTGGCGATCTCCCACGACTCCGCCTTGGCCGCCGGGTCCGGCATCACGGCGAGAGCGGCGGCGGCGCGCTCCTGTCCGGAGATCGTCTTGTCCCTCGCGAGCTCGGCGAGCAGCACATCCCGGTCCGCGTGGCCGCGGGCCGACAGCGTGGTGAGCACGACCCAGCGGAGGTCCTGGCCGAGCCGCAGCCCCTCCAACGTGGCGGTCCCGTCGAGGAGCTGGCGGAGCCAGGCCATCGCGGTGTCGCTGCGCGCTGCACCGCCGTACGACGAGGGCGGGATCCGCTTGCCGAGGGTCCCGCAGAAGCACTTCAGGAAGGTCAGCTGATGGTCGCTGCCCGGCGTGGCCGCCTCGATCAGCGCACGGAGGCCGTCCTCCCAGCGCTGTCGCAGCTCCGCCCGCTTGGCGGGAACGGTGTACTGGTCGATCGCGATCTGCACATAGATGGGGAGCTGCTTCGCCGCGGTCTCGTCGGACTCCTGCCCGAGCCCCTGGAGGACCAGGTCGACGAAGTCGGAGGCAGCCATCTCCGCGCCTCGGGTCATGTCCCAACAAGCGCCCCAGCACAGGTCCCGGGACAGCGAGTCGTCGACGCTGGCGATCGACGTCAGCACCGTCTCCTTGGAGCGCTCATCGAGCCGGATCTTCGCGTAGGTCAGATCGCCGTCGTTGAGCAGTAGCAGGTCGGGCTGGCGGATCCCGACCAGCTTGGGTACATCGGTCAGCTCGCCTTGGACGTCGGTCTCGAGGGAGGTACGACGCACCAGGCGGCCGTCGGCGTCACGGTCGTAGAGGCCGATGCCGATCCGATGCCGGCGGAGGGTCGGAGTGTCGGGGTCGGCGGCCTGGTGAACCGCGAACGAGGTGTAGCTCCCGTCGGAGTCGAGCTCGAACCGCGGGGAGAGGGTGTTCGGACCACAGGTCTGCAGCCACTCCTGGGCCCAGGCGTGCAGGTCGCGGCCGGAGGTCGCCTCCAGGGCCCTGAGCAGGTCGGCGAACTCGCTGTTGCCGAAGGCGTGCTCCTTGAAGTACGCGCGCAGCCCCGCGACGAACTCCTCCTCGCCGACCCAGGCGACCAGCTGCTTGAGCGCGCTGGCGCCCTTGGCATAGGTGATCCCGTCGAAGTTCACCTCGACGGCGAGCAGGTCCGGGTTGTCCGCGGCGATCGGGTGGGAGGTGGGCAGCTGGTCCTGCCGATAGGCCCAGTTCTTCCGGTTGTTGGTGAAGCCGGTCCATGACTCGACGTACTTGGTGGCTCGCACGGCCGAGTGGTGGGCGGCCCACTCGGCGAACGACTCGTTGAGCCACAGGTCGTCCCACCAGCGCATCGTGACGAGGTCGCCGAACCACATGTGCGCCATCTCGTGCAGGATCGTCTCGGCGCGGCGTTCGCGGACCATGTCGGTGACGCGGGAGCGGAACACGTAGT
>JBOHDW010000181.1:0-2571 GCA_050700795.1 Nocardioidaceae bacterium
GACCGACCGCCCGCGCCATCCTCGCGCATCGACGAAGCGCCCTGCTCAGCGGGGTTTCAACCGGCGAACCGCAGAACCGCCGTACGTCATCACATGTCGTCGTTCGAGCAACCAGATGTGATGACGCCCGGGGGGTCAGGTGCAGAGGTGGCCCTGGTACGTCGGGTTGCCGCCGTCGACCGAAGCGCCGGTCTCGAGGATCCGGTTCCCGCGGCGGTGCCACCCGTCACTGGGCGGGCCGCCCCTCGGGAACCAGACCCCGAAGTTGCCCACGCAGCCGAACAGGTGGGTGCTGAACAGGTTGCCGATGAACCTGATGTCGGTGACCTTGTTGCCGCCCGCCGGGCTGGTCTCGGAGGGGCTGTAGTCCTCGGCATAGATGGAGAATCCGCCACCGGCGATCAGGTTGCGGCGTACCACGATGTTGTGGCTGGTGCGCGTCCCGTCCCAGATCGCGATCGCGCTGTCGGAGAGGTTGCCCCCGGTGTCCGAGGTCATCAGGTAGGTGTTGTGGGCGATCAGCCCGTAGGCGGCGCCAGTAGTCTGGTAGCCGTCGATGTGGCCGTTCGACGTCCGGTCGGTGAAGTCGTGGAAGTAGCTGTCCCGGATCGTGAAGTGGTTCCCCGTCGTGTTGGAGTACGTCGCGTCCGCCCAGCTCCAGATCCCGTCGTTCGCCCCGGAGCAGTTCACCGCCTGCGCATACATCTTGGTCCCCTGGTGCCAGATGCAGGCGTGCACCCCCTTCATACCGTTGATCGCGACGTTGACGATGCGAGCACTGGCACCGTCCTGGATCTTGATCACCCCGGTGCCGTTGGCGGCCTCCCCGGTCTTGCCGCTGGTGCAGGCGATGGCGACGTCCCGGATCACCACCCCCTGGGCCTCGACACTGAGACAGCCCTTGATGCGTTCGCAGCGGATCACCTGACCAGCCTGACGGAGGTGGATCACCCGCTTGGCCGCGCCGGCCTGGACGGCCAACCGGCCGCCGGGGCACTCCGAGAGCCGTGGCCCGGTGTTGGACGGCCCGGGTCGGCCGCAGGCGGCCAGGTGCGCCCACAGGTAGGACGCACCCTTGCAGGCACCCGGTGGGGGCGGTGGACTGCTGGGCGGGGCGCTGGACGGGGTGGTGGGCGCGGTGCTCGGGGAGGAGGACGCGGTCGCGCTGGGCGACCCTTGGGCGCTCGCCGTGGACGGGGTGGTCGAGGGACTGGTCGCGGTCGAGCTGGCCGAGGCCCCCGAAGTCGCGGTCCCACCGGCGTTGGGCGACCCGCCCGAGGCGCAGGCAGCCGCCGCGAGAAGGAGCAGCACGCTCGCCCCTAGCCCGACCGCCCGGACGCCGTGAACGCGGGCTGGTTCGTTGCGCACTCGGTTCCCCCCTCGAGCCCGGGTCGCCCCGGTTCGACGTGAGCCCGACCGGAGGTGCGGGCCCACCGGCAGCCTAACCCGGATCCGTCGACCCCGCCGGATTGCCGGGAACCCCGACCGGCCCCTTCACTCGCCCCGCATAATGGGGGGCGGATGGAGGGGGTCACGTGGCTCAACCGGTGGATGCGAGGCGGGTACGCCTCGTTGCGGACCACGACGAGCACGCGCACGACCTGCTCGAACTGCTGGTGCCGCTCGCGGTGCGGGGGCTCGCGGCGGCGTACCACCCCAGGCAGCGGACCTTCGCCCAGACCTTGCGTGCCCACCGGACCCCGACCGGGCTCCAGCTGCGCCCCGAGGGCACGAACCTGAGGTACGCCGCCATGGCGGCCCTCGGGATCGCCCGGCTCGACGAAGCCGACCAGCGCACCATCCTCTGCGGCGACAGCCTCGACGATCTGCTCGACGCCATCGCCCGGCAGGCGGCCGAGCACCCGGACCATGGCGCCGTCGCGCTCTCGGCGTGGGCCCTGGCCGAGGTCGCCGGCCGGTGGGACGCCCGGCTGTCGTCCAGGCTCGAGGCGTTCCTCCTCGGCGACGGCCCGATGCCCACCGTCGACGTCTCGTGGACCCTGACCGCCGCGCTGGCGGGTTCCCGCCTGACAGACACCCGGGCCCTGGTGATGTCGGCCGCGAACAAGGTCGTCAACGCCCAAGGCGCCGGAGGGCTCTTCCCGCACTGGATGCGACCCGCGGCCCGCGACCGGTGGCGCGGCCACGTCGGTTCCTTCGCGGACCAGGTCTATCCCCTGCAGGCATTGGCCCGGCTGTTCTCGTGGAGCGGCGACAAGGCGCACCTCGAGGCCTCGACCACGGTCGCCGACCGCCTTTGCGCGCTGCAGGGCGCCGCCGGGCAGTGGTGGTGGCACTACGACGCGCGCACGGGCGCGGTCGTGGAGCCCTACCCCGTCTACTCGGTCCACCAGCACGCGATGGCCCCCATGGTCCTGTTCGACCTGGTCGAGGCGGGCGGGACGGACCATGCCGGTGCCGTCGCGGCCGGGCTGACCTGGTTGACCGCCCACCCCGAGGTGATGGAGGAGCTCGTCTCCGAACGTCATCCGGTGGTGTGGCGGAAGGTCGGGCGCCGAGAGCCCCCGAAGGCTGCCCGCGCGGTCGCCGCGGCCGTCACCTCCCTAGCAC
>JBOHDW010000182.1:0-5392 GCA_050700795.1 Nocardioidaceae bacterium
GATCCCGTCCGAGCTGGCCGCGCTGACCGACAACTGCGTGGTGGTCGTGGAGGACGACCCGCCGCCGGGTGAGCACCTCCTGGGGCTGTACGTCGGGACGCCGCTGACCGACCGCGACAGCGGTTACACCATGCGACTGCCCGACCGGATCACGATCTTCCGCAACCCCATCCTGTCCCTCTGCACGACCGAGGACGATGTCGTGGCGGAGGTGAGCCTCACCGTCGTACACGAGGTGGCCCACCACTTCGGGATCGGGGAGCGGCGACTGCGCGACCTCGGCTACGGCTGAGCCGGCTCCGTTCAGCCCATCGCGGTGACCAGGGCCCAGCCCATCGCGCAGGCGGCAAGACCGACCGCCAGGCTGACGACCACATTGAGCGCGGCTTCGACGTGGGAACCCTCCTCGACCAGACGAACCGTCTCGTAGCCGAACGTCGAGAAGGTTGTCAGCGCACCGCAGAACCCCGTGCCGACCAGGGTTAGCACCCAGGTCGCCGCCGCGCGCTGGGAGACTCCCGCCGCGACCCCTCCGAGGACGAGTGACCCGGCGACGTTGACGGCGAGCGTCCCCCAGGGGAACACGCTGTCGTGGCGCGACTGCACCAGTAGGTCCGTCAGGTAGCGCACCGGAGCACCCAGGGCCCCGCCGACCAGAACCAGTACGACGGTCACGGAGCATCGTCTCGATCGGTGCGACTGACGTGCCTGACCACCTGCACCTCGTCGAGCAGCACGATGCCCTCGGTGACCAGCTCGTCGAGCTCGGGCAGGAAGGCGTGGATGCGCTCCTCCGAGTCGACGATGAGCACCGCGACCGGCAGGTCCTCACTGAGCGACAGGATGCGGCTGGTGTGGATGTGGCTGGACTTGCCGAACCCTTCGATGCCGCGGAAGACGCTCGCACCTGCGAGGCCGGCCTGGTGCGCCCGGTGCACGATCTCGCTGTAGAGCGGTCGTCGGCGCCACTGGTCCGACTCCTTGATCAGGATGGTCAGGCGGGTGGTGCTGCCCTGCAGGGTCATGAGCTCCTCCTGGTACGACGATGACGGCGCGCCCGCATCAACGAGACCGCCCAGCGCGAGGTGAAGATCCCTATCGCGACCCCGGCGAGGCCGACCAAGACCGATCCGAACAGGTAGGCCGCGGCGAGCGCGGGTGCCCCACCGGCCAGCATGGACCGCGTCTCGAGCATCGCGGTGGAGAACGTCGTGTAGCCGCCGATGACCCCGACCCCCAGGAACGGACGGACCAACCGGGTGGTGGGCCAGATGTCAACGACCAGCACCATCAGCATCCCGAGGGCGACCGCACCGCTCACGTTGGCGATGGCGGTGCCCCAGGGCAGGGACCTGGGGCCGTGCGGGAAGGCGACGTCGAGGCCGTACCGTCCGAGGCTGCCCAGCGCGCCGCCGACCGCGATGACGGCGAGGATGTCGCCGCGCCGTCTCAGCAGTCGGCGAAGGTACCGGGGCCGGCGCGGCCGGGCTCGAAGGGTGACTTCGGGGAGGGTGTCAGGGGGCACCGGGTCGTCCTTCCTGCATCGGGGCGCCGCTCGGCGGCCGGGTGCAGGGACCATCGGCCACGAGGAGGTGGCGGTTCGGTCATCGGTGACCGGGCGGGACCCATCGCCCGAACACAGCGTAGCCAACGATCAGGCCCGTCGCCGAGTCGCGCTCATGGAGACCAGCCGGGTCACCACCATCGCGATGTAGAAGACCCCCGCGACCTGCTCGAGCATCACCACGCTGCGGGCGTGCCCGGTGAGCGGCACGATGTCGGACAGGCCGGTGCTCGACAGCGTGGTGAACGAGAGGAACAGCAGCCCCATCCAGTTGCTGTGCGCCCCGAATGCTCCCGTGTCGAGCGCCTGGATGACGACGAACAGGTAGGCGAACGCCCAGGCGAACAAGGTGAACACTGCGGGGATCGCGAACCACTCGTCGGTGCTGACCCGATCGTCGCGCAGCATGTAGGCGAGCATGCTGAGGCCGGCGTACGCGTAGAGGACCATCTCGAACCCCGCCGACCACGGGAAGAGCCTCTGGTCGCCGGTGATGATCGAGGCGATCAGCAGTACGGCGCAGGGCAGCGCGATCAGCGCGCCGACCCAGGTCAGGGCCGGGGTGACCCGCAGAGCCGCCACCGTCAGGCTGAGCACCAGCAGGCCGAACACCGCGAAGGCCGCCCGGCCGGCGTACGAGCCCTCCATGAAGGGGTAGAGCACCACGCCGGCGAGCTGCACCACCAGCAGCATCAGGCACGGCCACCGTTTGACGAGCTCGACCGGGCCGGTCATCGGCGCGCCTTGTCGACCGCGAGGAGCACGTTCTCGGTGACCTCCATGAGCGCCGGGTGGATCCAGTACTGCTCGCGCGCGACGTCACGCGCGGTCTGGCCGAAGGCCATCGCCTGGATCAACGGCTGGATCAGGTTCGAGGCCTGGTGGCCGACGATGTGGGCGCCGAGCAGGAGACCCGTCTCGGGATCGGCGATGACCTTGGCGATCCCCGTCGTGTCCTCCATCGCCCAGCCGTAGGCGGTGTCGCCGTACTCCTGGGTCGCGGTGACGTAGCGCAACCCCGACGACCGCGCCTGCGCCTCCGTCGACCCGACCGTCGCGACCTGGGGGTGGCTGAACACGGCCCGCGGTACGGCGACGTGGCTGGACGGCACGAGTGCATCGGGGAACAGCAGGTTGTGCTGGATGATCCGCGCCTCGTGGTTGGCCACGTGCTTGAGCTGGAAGTAGTTCGCCACGTCTCCGAGTGCCCAGACGCCGGGCGCGCTGGTGCGCTGGAACTCGTCGACGAGGACCACGTCCGCGTCGTCGACCGCCACCCCGGCCCGGTCGAGGTCGAGCAGGTCACCGTTCGAGCGGCGCCCGGTGGCCACGAGGAGGACGTCCACGTCCAGCACCCCGTCGTTCAGGTGCAGCCGGATCGCGCCGTCGATCGTCTCGACCCGGGTCGCCTCGGTGTTCAGCCGCAGTCGCCACTGCCGCGCGGCCAGCTCGGTGAACCGGCGTGACAGATCCTCGTCCTGGGTCCGGAGCATCGCGTCGCTTCGGACCACGACCGTCACCTCGGTGCCGAACGAGGAGAAGATGTGGGCGAACTCGGCGGAGATGAACCCACCGCCGATGATCGCCAGGCGGCGCGGCAGGGCCTTCAGTCGCATGATCGTGTCGCTCGTGTGGAACGGCACGTCGGCCAGCCCCTCGATCGGCGGTACGACGGCGCGCGAGCCGGACGCGATCACGATCTGGTCGGCGGTGATCGTCTCACCGGTCCCCGTGTCGAGGGTCCGCTCACCGACGAAACGGCACTGCCCTTCGTACAGCGTCGTGTTGGCGCCGTTCACGCGATAGTCGCGCCCCGACGCCGACATCGGGTCGATCCGGCCGAAGATCCGGTCGCGGATGGCGGGCCAGTCGGCACCGCCGGACGCCGTGGCGACACCGAGCCGCGGGCCGTCGTCTTGTGCCTCCCGAGCGATGTCGGCCGGGTAGACGAACATCTTGGTCGGGATGCACCCGACGTTCGAGCAGGTGCCCCCGAAGACGCCGCGTTCGAGGAAGGCCACCGACCGATCGGCGAACCTCCGGTCGACGACGATGTTGCCCGAGCCGGTCCCGATCACCGCGAGGTCGTAATGACTGCCCATCCGGCCATCCTGCCCGGCCCCGCGCCACCGTCAGCGTGCCGAGCGGGCGAGTCGGGGGGCTTGTCTTGTGAAAGTTTTCACAAGATACTGTGGGGGTAGGGGTGATCGCCATGAGGCATCGAGTGGTTGTGATCGGGTCGGGTTTCGGGGGGCTGTTCGGCACCAAGGCCCTCAGGCACTCGGACGTGGAGGTCACGATGGTGGCCAAGACGACCCACCATCTGTTCCAGCCGCTGCTGTACCAGGTCGCGACGGGGATCCTGAGCGAGGGTGAGATCGCCCCGCCGGCCCGTGAGGTGCTGTCTCGCCAGCGCAATGCGCGGGTCATCCTCGGGGAGGTCATCGGGATCGACCTCGAGGCGCACACGGTCACCTCGCAGGTGCTCAACCGGGAGACGGTGACGCCGTACGACAGCCTGCTCGTCGCCGCGGGGGCCGGCCAGTCCTACTTCGGCAACGACCGCTTCGCCCGGTTCGCGCCCGGGATGAAGAGCATCGACGACGCCCTCGAGCTGCGTGGCCGGATCTTCGGGGCCTTCGAGCTGGCCGAGCTCGCCGAGACGGAGGAGGAGATCGCCCGGCTGCTCACCTTCGTCGTGGTCGGGGCCGGCGCGACGGGGGTGGAGATGGCCGGTCAGATCGCCGAGCTCTCCCGGCGGACCCTGAAACGCGACTTCAGGCGGATCAACAGCAGGCGGGCCCGGGTGATCCTGCTCGACGCGGCCCCGCAGGTGCTGCCGCCGTACGGCCGGAAGCTCGGGGCCAGAGCCAAGCGAGACCTGGAGAGACTCGGGATCGAGGTCCGGCTCGGCGCCATGGTCGTCGATGTCGACGAGGGCGGGATCGCGGTCGCCGACAAGGACGGTTCGCGGCACCGGATCGAGGCGGTCACGAAGGTGTGGGCCGCGGGGGTGTCGGCGAGCCCCCTGACCGGGACCCTGTCGGAGCAGACCGGGGCACCGCTGGACAAGGCCGGCCGGATCTCGGTGAACCCCGATCTCACCCTTCCCGGTCACCCCGAGGTGTTCGTGGTCGGCGACATGATCTCGCTCAACCACCTGCCGGGTGTCGCGCAGGTCGCCATCCAGGGGGCGAGGTACGCCGCCAAGCAGATCGTCGCCCGGCTCGGGGGCAGACCGCCCCTCCCGGCGTTCAGGTACTTCGACAAGGGCAGCATGGCGACGATCTCGCGGTTCAGCGCCGTGGCGACGATAGGGAGGCTGCGGCTCACCGGCTTCGTGGCGTGGTTCATGTGGCTGTTCGTGCACCTGGTCTACATCACCGGCTTCAAGAACCGGGTGACCGCACTGCTGCACTGGTCGGTCAGCTTCATCGGCCGCGGCCGGTCCGAGCGCACCACGACCGAGCAGCAGGTGTTCGCTCGGGCCGCCCTGTAACGGCTCGAGGGGGGTGCCGCCGACCTGGTCGGCCCCCCGGCCGTCCCGAGCGCGGCCGAGCGGGAGCGTGCCGCTGCCCGGCGGGCCGAGCTCGAGGCCCAGGCCGCGCAGGAGGTCCGGCTCACCGACAGCAACCAGCGCGGCGTTTCGGAGCAGGCCTGAGCGTCTGCCCGCCGGGCTGGCACCGTCGCACCGGTGACAGCCACCGGCCACAGCAAAGATCGCGCACCGTGCTCGATCCTTGCTGTGGATCATGCGCTTTGGCAGCGAAGATCAGGCACTGTGCTCGATCTTTGCTGTCGAGTCGGCCACCAGCTCGGCAAGGCACT
>JBOHDW010000183.1:0-9210 GCA_050700795.1 Nocardioidaceae bacterium
GACCTTGGGCAGCTGGTCACCGGGCTCGAGATAGCCCAACCGCAGGGCATGCTCGACCTGCTGCACCAGTTGGAGGTACGTCGGCACACCCGAGGACGGATCGAGCCTGAACGCGATCGGGGAGGACGCGGAAGCCGCTCTCTCCCTTCCCTGCTTATCTACTGTCATAGTGAAACAGTAGAACGGAGGATCGCTCGGGTCAAGGCCCGGTTAGGCTGGTGCAGTGACATCGGAGGAGCTCGCCAACCTCGCGCACCTGCGACGAGCCCGCGACCTGATGGACCGTGACTACGCCCTGCCGCTCGACGTGGCCGGGCTCGCCCACACGGCGCTGATGTCGACCGCACACTTCTCGCGACAGTTCCGCGCGGCGTACGGCGAGACGCCGTACTCCTACCTGATGACGCGGCGGATCGAGCGGGCGAAGGCGCTGCTGCGCCGCGGCGACGTGTCGGTGACCGACGTCTGCATGGCGGTCGGGTGTACGTCGCTCGGGTCGTTCAGCGCACGCTTCACCGAGCTGGTGGGCCAGACCCCGACGGCGTACCGGGCCGGCGACCACGGCGCTCTCGTGAGCGTGCCGGGCTGCGTCGCCAAGGAGCTCACCCGCCCGATCCGGAAGCGGAGCAGGATCCGAGAAGCGGGACTCGCGCTGGTTCCCTAGGGTTGCCGGCATGGATCTCTCCCTCTCCACCTGCTTCGTCCAGGTGCACGACCCCGATCTCGCGCTGGCGTTCTACCGCGACACCCTGGGCCTCGAGCTGCGCAACGACGTCGCCCGCGACAACTTCCGCTGGATCACCGTCGGCTCGCCGTCCCAGCCGGGCGTCGCGATCGTCCTCACCAACTACGTCAACGGCAGCCCCGCCGACGACGACGCGGTGGCCGCCCTCGTGGCGAAGGGCGCGATGAACGGCGTGCACTTCCACACCGACGACGTCGACGGCACTTTCGAGAAGGTGCGCGCCGCGGGCACCGAGATCGTGCAGGAACCGGCCGACCAGTTCTGGGGCACCCGCGACTGCGCCGTCCGCGACCCGTCCGGCAACCTGGTCCGCATCGACCAGCCACCCGTCGAAGGGTCCTGACCTCGACCGGCCGGTGCCCTAGTCCCGCGCGGAGCTGCTAGGCGTCACGTCGCCGGACCAGGACCGCGGCGGCGGCAAGTGCCACGACCACCCAGATGCAGAGCACCAGCAGTCCGTTGCCTGCCGAGAGCGCGGATGTGTCGGTGCGGACGCTGTAGATGGAGGCCCCGGCGTTGCTGGGCAGGTACGGCAACAGGTGCGGCTGCCAGCTGGAAGGCAGCAGCTGGCCGATGCCAGGGAGCACGAGAAGGAGCCCGAAGAGCGTCGCGATGCCGCCCGCGGTGCTTCGGATGAGGAAGCCGAAGGCGACCGCGAGCACTCCGACCAGGGTGAGGTAGCCGGCCACGCCCACGATCGCGCGCCAGGCGTGCGGTGCGGCGAGCGTGGTGCCGTGGGTGGCGAGGAAGTGCTGGCCGACGACGAACGCCACGAAGGCCGACACGAACATCAGCACGAAGGTCACCACTGCGTACAGGCCCGCCTTGGCCCAGATGACGGGGAGCCGGCGCGGCGCCGCGGCGAAGGTGGCGCGGATCATGCCGGTGGCGTACTCACCGGTGACCAGAAGCACTCCGAGGACGCCGATCGCGAGTTGGGCGAGGTTGACTCCGGCGAGGCTGCGGTCGATCGGGTTGAAGGTGAGCCGCTCATCGGGGTGCATCTCGGCCCAGTGGGCGTTCGTCGCCCAGCCGACGAGCCAGGCCAGCGCGACCATCGCCAGGATGGCCGCGAGGAGAGTGAGGGTGGTGGAGCGAAGGGAGCGCATCTTGATCCACTCCGAGAGCAGGACCCGGCGGAGGGTCACCGGCGCGACGCGCACGCTCGAGGTGGGTCGGCTCAGCGTCGTGTCGCTCATGCCAGGCTCCTGGAGGATTCGGTGCCGGAAGGATCGACGGAGTGGCTGTGGTACTCGACCTGCTCCCGGGTCATCTCCATGAACGCCTCCTCCAACGAGGCCCGCTGCGGAGTCAGCTCGTGCAGCGCGATGTTCACGCCACGGGCATGGTCGCCGATCTGGGCCGCCGTCAGGCCGCGCACCTCGAGCAGTTCCGGCCCCGAGCGGGTGACGGTCACGTCGGGGCTCGCGAGGGCGGTGGCAAGCTCACCGGCCTGCGGCGAGCGGACGGTGACCACGTTCGTCGAGGCCTGGGCGATCAAGTCGGACATCGCCATGTCGGCCATCAGCCGGCCCCTGCCGATCACGATCACATGTTCGGCGGTCAGGGCCATCTCGCTCATCAGGTGGCTGGAGACGAAGACGGTGCGCCCCTCGGCGGCGAGTTGCAGCAGCAGGTCGCGGATCCAACGGATCCCCTCCGGATCCAGGCCGTTGACGGGCTCGTCGAGGATCAGTGTGGTGGGGTCGGCCAACAGCGCGGAGGCGATGCCCAACCGCTGGCCCATCCCCAGCGAGAATCCCCCGGCCCGTTTCCGGGCCACGTCCTGCAGGCCGACCATGTCGATGACCTCGGCGACCCGCTCGCGGGAGATGCCGTGAGTAGCGGCCAGCGCACACAGGTGGTTGTACGCCGACCGCGAGGTGTGCACCGCATGGGCCTCCAGCAGCGCGCCCACCGCCTGCATCGGCCGCACGAGGTCGGCGTAGCGCTTGCCATCCACCGTGACGGTGCCTGCCGTGGGCGTGTCCAGCCCCAGGATCATCCGCATGGTGGTGGACTTCCCGGCCCCGTTGGGCCCGAGGAAGCCGGTCACCCTCCCGGGCGTTACGTCGAAGGTCAGGTCGTCGACGGCCACCTTCGTCCCGTATCTCTTGGTCAGCCCTCGCGCCTGGATCATTCCTGCCCTTCCGGTGGATGCCTGGACATCGTAGGTACGCCTGGCGGGTTACACCCTCGGTCTCACGAAATTCTTAGGTTCCCGTGGTTCTACGGTGCTGACATGACCCGCTACGTGATCGACGCCCCCACCCTCCTCCACATTGTCGTCAACGATGTCCGGGTCAGCCCCGGGCATCAGCTCGTCGCGCCAAACCTGATCCGTTCCCAAGCACTCACGATGCTCCTCAAATCGGTCCGGCAAGGACCGACGCACTGGTCACGGTGGACCCTGCGTTCGCGGCAAGGGTCAGCCACCTCGTGCCGGTGGCATCGGTCGACGTGCTCACCAAAGATGAAGCGGACCGAACTCGGCCACCGAAGGTGCGGGCCCGAGACCTCCCTACGTTTACCGTGACCGCATGGTGGTGCGCAGCCAGTTGGTGAGCTCGGCCCACACACCCGCGCCGTAACGGAAGTGGTGGTACTGGTACATCACGCCCTCCGGGGAGAGACCGGTGACCTCGCTCGGGAGCACATTGAGCATGTGCTCCAGGCCCGGGTACACCCGCAGGTCGGCGTGCGGGGCCGCGGCGCGTACGGCGATCACCGACGCCTCCACCGGCACACTGGTGTCGTCGGCGCCGTACTGGAGAAGGATCGGGCAGGTGATCCGCCGGTAGTCGGCGGCGGGGTCGTGGCCGACCTGGGGGTCACGCTCGGAGGCGAGCATCTGGACCAGGTCGGTTGGTGGGATGGGCGGTGGGATTGGCGAGAGCATCGGGTTCTCGCGGACATAGTCGGGGATCTCGTAGCGGTCGAGGTCGCCCGCGGCAGTCAGTGCCTGCAGCGCCCGCTCGAGGCTCGCGGTCACTGGGTCGGTGGGCCCGTCGGCAACGATGGTGAAGATGCAGCGCCAGGCGTCGGCGACGGCATCGAGGGTCGAGGGCGCGACGCCGCACTCGCGGAGCACTTTCACCCTGCGGTGCACCTCGGCCTCTGCCATCGACACGCCGGGTGAGCCGACACCGGCGACGAAGGCGACACCCCGGCGGGCGGCGATGATGGGCACCGCCCACATCCCGTTGGAGAAACCCGCCAGCCCGATCCTGGCGGGGTCGACGCCGGGTACGGCGGCGAGTGCCTCCATCGCGGCCTCGCCCGCATCGGCCTGATCGAAGACGGAGGGCTCGGTGCCTCCGGATTCTCCGTGGCCGGCCTTGTCGTAGAGGAGGACGGCGACCCCGGCGGTCAGGATCGGCGCGGCATGGAGGCGACACCAGTCGCGCTGGCCACCGGCCGCGCCGTGCAGCAGTACCGCGGCCGGGTGCGGCCCCTCACCGGGCGGGAGGATCACGGTGCCGGCCAGCTCCACCCCGCCGGCGACGAAGCTGACCTCGCGCTCGGTGTAGCGCGTCGTACGAGCCAATGTCTCGCCGCCCAGGCGCACGCCGCCTGCGACCAGCTCGACCGTGCGGCCGTCCTCGTCGAGCAGGTTCGTCTCGTCGAGCGGGTAGGCGCGCACAACCCGATCGCCCTCGGCCAGCAGGATCATCGGCTCGCCGAAGTAGCTCTCCGGGATCTGGGTCAGCAAGACCGTGCGATCCGCGCCGTCGTACCAGCCCGACCGCTCGCTCATGTCGGAGAGCAGCGGCGCCACCGGCGCGAGCTTCACCCCGTCGACCACCGGCGTTTCGCCCATGGCAAGGGCGGGCCTGCGATCGCGGAACCGGCCGAGTGCCGGCCGATCGACCAGCAGCTCCCCCTTCCGCAGTCGAGCGACGACGACCCCGTCGGTCGTGGGGCCGATCCAGGTACCGCCGCCGGCTGTCTCGTCGGGTGTCGTCATTGGTCAGTCCCGTCCGTGGTCGTGGGGAACGCGAAGAGGTCGAGCCGGACAGCCCGCGACCCGGGACGAGCGGGCGGGCGATTCGAGGACCAGCGGCCGAGCAGCTCCAAATAGGAACTGGTGAATGCTGCGAGTTCGTCGGCCGTCAACTCCAAGGACGACTCAGAGAAGAGTGCTGCCTGCCGCCAGGCCGGCTCGAGGTCGGTGCGAGCCACGTAGTGATCGACGGCGGTCGCAAGGCCGGACAGCCGCGCGTCGACTATTGACTGCGCGGCCTCCGGGTCGGTGGACTGGCGGGGGTCGCGGAACCGGAGGTCGACCTCGGAGAGCCGCCAGAACTGCGCGCGCCCCCGGGTCTCATCGAGCTCGACAAGGCCGACCTTGGCCAGCTCGCGCAGGTGGTACGACACGACCCCCGTGTTGGAGTCGAGCCCGCGCGCCAACTCGGCGCCGGTCGAGCGCCCGTGACCCAGTCGGTCGAGGATCGCCCGGCGTACCGGGTTGCCGAGCGCACGAAGAACGGCCGCTTCGGGAGCGTCGAACGTCACTCATGCACAATATTCTATGCATAGAGCATTGTGCAAGCCCGTTACGAGGAGAAGCCCCCTCGGGGTTGGGGGTCGGTGGGCTCACCGTCGGCGAGGGCCATGATGGGCCGATGAGCCTTGCCGCACTGGCCACGTGGATCGTGGCTGCGCTCCTGGGCGGATTTCTGTTCGCGACCTGGATCGCGCACGGCGGCCTGCGGCCCCGTTCCGGCGATCGGCCCTCGCGGTTCGCGCCACTGCTCATCTTCAGCCACGTTGGTCTGGCGGTGACCGGGCTGGCCGTGTGGATCGGCTATCTCGAACTCCGAACCAGGACGCTCGCCTGGTCGGCCCTGGCGATCCTCGTTCTGGTCGCCTCGCTGGGTTCGACGATGTTCGGCCTCTGGCTGCGCGGGGGGCACGGCCGCTCTCGCGGCCGGCACGTGTCGGGGCCCCGCCATGCGGCCGAGGACCACTTCCCGCCGCCGGCGGTGCTCGCACACGGCGCGTTCGCGGTCACGACCGTCGTGTTGGTCCTCCTCACCGCGTTGCGCGCCGCGTGATACGACGTAGACCCCGGAGGCGGTCATGCGCTAGTGCGGCCCGAGCCGCGTTCATTCCTGGTGCACCGTGCACACCTCCCCCGGGATGCGCCGACGCCGAGCCGAGGAACAGACCGCTCACCGGCGTCTCTGCTCGGCCGAGCCCCGGGACGGGCCGGAAGACGAGTTGCTGGTGGAGCTGGGCGCTCCCTCCGTTGATCGCTCCGCCGATCAGGTTGGCGTCGCGCGACTCGAGCTCGCGCGGACCGAGGACACGCCTTGCCAGGATGCGAGAGGTGAAACCAGGAGCGAGCCGTTCGATCCGCGCTTGCATGCGATCGGCGTACCTCTCGCACTCGTCGCGGTCCCAGGTGCCGGTGAGACGGTCCTCTCCGGCATCGCCGAGGGCCCGCTGCGGGACGTGAGTGTAGGCCCAGCAGGACTCGGTACCCATCGGCGAGCGCGTGGGGTCGGTCGTGGTCATCTGGCCGGCGAGCAGGAACGGGTTGGCCGGGATGATCCCGGAGGCCACCTGGCGCACCGCCTCGGTCATCTCCGCGACCGAGGCAGCCACGTGGAACGTGCCCGGAGGGCGAGGCGGAGGAGAAGCCCAGGGGATCGGCCCGCCGAGCGCCCAGTCGACCTTGATGGTGGCGGGGTCGAGCTGGAAGTCGCGCATCGCCCGCCGGGTCCGGGCGGGCAGATACGAGTCGTCCACGAGCCCCCCGTACAGATGCGGGACCAGGACCGTGGCGACCACCGCCCGCTCGGCGCGGAAAGTCTCGCCCGTGCTGAGGCGTACGCCGCTGGCCCGGCGGTTCGTCACCAAGATCTCGACCACTTCCGCCGAGCAGCGGATCCGACCACCTCGAGCTTCCAGTCGCCGGGCCAGCGAGCCGGTGAGCTCGCCGGACCCACCCCGCGGGACCGGGAACCCGACGGTCTGCCCCAACATCGATATCAACAGACCCATAAAGCCCGATCCGGCGGCATCCAACGGGATGTCGGAGTGCCCCGCGTTCCCGGCGAGCAGCAGTCGGCCCGCGGGGCCACGGAACCGCGACCGGCCGAGGTCGACCGCCGGCATCGCCAAGGTCTTGACGAACTCCAGCCCTCCGACGCGCCCCAGGCGACGGAGCACACCGCCGGCCCCGCGGAGGGGCGGGAAGGGCGACAGCACCGCCTCGACCAGCCGGCGGCCGATCTGGTCCCAGTCCCGGCACAAGGCGAGCCAGGACTCCCCGTCACCCGGGTTCTGCTGCTCCATCAGCGCGGCGGTCACCTCGCGGTCGCGATGGAGTAGCGCCCACTCCCCGCCGGGCATCGGGTGCCCGAGGACCGCGGGGGCGTGACACCAGGTCAGTCCGTGCGCCTCGAGATCCAACGACGCGATGGCGCCGGAGGCGGCGGCCAGGGGGTAGAAGGCGCTGAAGATGTCGTGGACATAGTCGGGATGAACTTCGCGGTCGTGGCGTACGGCGCCACCGACATCGCCTTGTCCCTCGAGCACGAGCACCGACCACCCGGCGTCGACCAGTCGATTGGCAGCAACCAGGCCGTTCGGTCCAGCGCCGACGACGACCGCGTCGTACTCGGTGAGGTCGACCTCACTCATCGTTGCCATCCATCAAGAGTTGCCGCGCTTCCGATCGGTGTCCGCGGGTACCAGCATGGTTGTGACACATAACAGCCAAGAAGGTGCACCCTTCGATACTGCCGTGCTCGACATCGACGGGACCCTGATCGACTCGATGTACGCGCATGTGTGGTCATGGCGCGACGCCTTTCGAGGCGTCGGAGTCGATGTCCCCACCTGGAAGATCCACCGAGCCATCGGGATGGGAGGGGACAGACTCGTCGAAGCCGTCACCAACGCGGCGGTCGAGGATTCCCTGGGCGATGAGGTCCGGAACAGGCAGTCCGAGTTCTACCAGCGGCTCTCCGGGCGCCTGACACCCACGCACGGTGCCGTCGAACTGCTGGAGGCGCTCAAGGCGCACGGGCTCAAGGTGGCGCTGGCGAGTTCCGGCTCACGCGATGATACCGAGGACGCGCTGGACCTGCTCGGGACGCGCCATTGGATCGACGCGACAATCAGCGGGGACGACACCGGAGCAACAAAGCCGGACATGGAACCCGTGCATCGTGCGGTCGTGAGCGTCGACGGTTCACATGCACTCGTCGTCGGTGATGCCGTGTGGGACATGCAGTCGGCCCGGCGTGCCGGCCACGTGGGTGTCGGCCTGCTTACCGGTGGAATCGCCCGATGTGAGCTGCTAGCGGCGGGCGCGGCTGAGGTGTACGAGGATCCGGCGGCGCTCGTGGCTGTGCTCACTGACGTGCTCCACGGACCTCATCACGGACTGCCTCGATGAGGCTTCGCACCCTCTCCTGTCAGCATGAACCCTCCTACTTGTTGAGCCTCGTGGCCGCCCCGTACCCGGTCGCCGTCCATCGAAGCGAGACAGAGGTCAGTGGAAGATGCTCACGCCGCCGGGGCCGACGAGCAGGCCAACGACGATCAGCACGATGCCCATGAGAATGGCGCCCCTGACCAAGGTGATAATTCCGGCTATCACGAGCACAACCGCGATAACCCATAGCAGTGTGTCCACTTTGGTCCACCTCCGGCCGTTCAGTACCCGCCGCCATCTTCGGCAAACCCAACGGTGAGACCGCTTCCTGGGCGCCTCCGCAGCCCACATGGGGTGAAAACCCCGTCGCGGTCGGCGCGAGCACGTTCTACCGTGCAGAGATGACCTCGCGTCTGGAAGCGGTGACCTTCGAGGTGGCCGATGCGCATGGGGTGGCGGCGTTCTGGGCCGGGCCCGCTCAAAGCGCTGTTCGATATCGCTCTCGTCGGAGACGACCACCCGGCCGACCTCGAACAGCGAGCAGACAACATGGCCATCCACGCCGAACCGGACGCCACCAAGATGCTCGAGCTCTTTGCGCGCGCCCTGGTCGACATGCTCCCGCGCACCGCCCCGATCCAACTTCTCCTCCTTGAGGCCATCTCAGATCCCGAGCTCGCTCAGGTGTGGTCCTCGATCAAGGCGGGCCGGAGGGAAGGCATGATGAACCTCGCCCGGACCCTTGCCTCTGGTGGTCACCTACGCGCCGGGGTCGGCACCGACCAGGCCGCCGACGTGCTGTGGACCTACAGCTCGCCACAGTTGTACGCGCTTCTTGTCCACGAGCGAGGCTGGACCCTCGTCCAGTACTCAGAGTTCCTCTCGAACGCATTGGTGGCGCACCCCCTTTGAGGCGCGCCACCTTCGAAGCCTCACAGGCATTCCGCCCACGCGCCTGGTCAGGTCGTGGCCACGTCGTACGACGGCTCGCGAGGCTCGGTGCCGCGCCGGGGGCGCGTCCGCCAGGTGACCACGCCGGTCCAAAACATCCAGACCCACAACAGCACCGCCACGG
>JBOHDW010000184.1:0-2801 GCA_050700795.1 Nocardioidaceae bacterium
GCACCCACCAGTCGTCCGCATGGTCCCCCTCGCGGAACACCTCGACGCCGGTCTCGATGGGCACCTCGGCGCCGGCTTCGATGAGCTCCGCGAGCTGGTCGTCGGAGAGGCCCGCGAACAGGTCCAGCGGCCGAAGGTCCGAGACGAGCATCAGGTCGTGGCCAGGTAGCGGTGGACGAGGTAGATCGACATCGCGCCCTCTCCGACCGCCGAAGCCACCCGCTTCATGGAGTCGAGACGCACGTCCCCGGCCGCAAAGACTCCGGGCATGCTGGTCTCGAGCGGGAAGGGTGGGCGGGGCAGCGGCCAGCTCTGGGCGTACGACGGGCCCTGCAGCTCGGGCCCGGTCACGACGAAGCCGCGCTCATCACGGAGCACCTCGGAGCCGAGCCAGTCGGTTCGTGGAGAGGCACCGATGAAGATGAACAGCCAGCTTGCCGGCACCTCGTCCCGGACGTTCGAGTCACGGTCGGCCAGCACCAGGGTCTCGAGGTGTCCGTCGCCGCGACACTCGGCCACCTCGGTGGCGTACCGCACCTCGATGTTCGTGGCCGCCTGGATGCGCTGCACGAGATAGCTCGACATCGTGACGTCGAGGGTGGCCCCCCGAACCAGGAGCACCACCCTCTTGGCGAAACCGGCCAGGTTGAGCACGGCCTGTCCTGCGGAGTTGGCGGCACCGACGACGTACACGTCGTCGCCCTGGCACTGGTTCGCGTCTCCGGCGGTTGCGCCGTAGTAGACGCCGCGCCCGGTGAGCCCGTCGGCGCCGACGGCGGGCAGTCGCCGGTAGGACACACCGGTGGCGATGATGAGGGCGCGCGCCTCGATCTCGCCCGACCCTTCGAACATCACCGCGTGCACCGGCCCTCGGCTCTCCAGGCCGACGATGTCTCGGGCGAGCACCATCTCGGCCCCGAACCGGACCGCCTGCGCCACCGCCCTCTGGGTCAGGTCGGCACCGGTCAACCCCTTCGGGAACCCGAGGTAGTTCTCGATCGCGGCGCTCTGCCCCGCCTGGCCGCCTGGCCCCTCGCGCTCGACGATGACCGTGCTCAGCCCCTCCGAGGCGGCATAGACGGCGGCGGCCAGCCCGGCGGGTCCGGCACCGACGATGCAGACGTCGTACAGCGGCTGTTGAGCCTGGGTGCTCAGCCCGAGCGCCGCCGCCAGGGCGAGCGTCGTCGGAGAGCGGAGCGGCTCACCCTCCGGGATCAGGACCAAGGGCAGCTCCTCCGAACCCGCCTGGGCGATGTCGGCCAGGCGCTGGGCCTCCGGGTCCATTTCTATGTCGTACCAGCGATAGGGCACATGGTTGCGAGCGAGGAACGTCTTGACCTCGTGTCCGCGCTCCGACCATCGGTGCCCGACGACTCGGATCTCGGAGGTCTCGTCGGGGTGTTCGTGCCGCCAGCCGTCGAGGAGGTCGTCAACGACCGGGTAGAGCAGCTCCTCCGGCGGGTCCCACGGCTTGAGCAGGTAGTAGTCGAGCCCGATGTCGTTGATCGCCTTGATCGCGACGTCCGTGTCGGCGTACGCCGTCAGCAGGAGGTACTTGGCGGTCGGAGCGTGGGCGCGGGCCCTTTCGAGCATCTCGATACCGGTCATCTCCGGCATCCGCTGGTCGGAGGCGATCAGGGCCACCGCCTGGTTGCGCAATGCGAGCTTGGTCAGCACAGAGAGTGCCTCGGCGCCGGAGCCTGCCCGGACGATGCGATAGTCGGCGCCGTAGCGCCTGCGCAGGTCTCGCGAGATCGCGGCCGACACCATCGGGTCGTCGTCGACGGTCAAGATCGCGGGCTTGGACATCAACCAACCTTCGGATGGCCTCGGAGCCTGCCCGAAACATCGGCCGAGGGACGAAATCAGTGGGAACCCCGAGCATAGCCATGCGAAAGGGGTTGCTGAACGCGAGCGTCGGATCGAGCGTCCTAGGTGACCAGACGGGTGGAGACCCTCAACTCCCCGTGGCCGATCCTGCCTTTCGCGTGCGCTTGACGTCCGCCAGAGGCTCCCCGATCGACGACTTCAGTGTGGCGAGCGGCGGCGAGCCGCCCCCGCGGATCATGTCGAGACGGGCGTTCCTGGCCGCTCCCATGTGCTGTTCGGCAACCGAGGCCGCCAGCTTTGCCTTCCCGGCTCGGATCGCTTCGTAGAGCGCCCGGTGTTCATCGAGAGCCGTCTGCCAGCGGCCTGGTGTCTCATACGTGGTGGCGGGGTAGCGGCGCAGATGCACGGCAAGACGCTCGAGAAGATCAATGAGGGTCCGATTCCTCGCCGCCTGCCAGATTGCGCGATGGAACGATCGGTTGATCGTCGCGAGTTCCTGAGGCGACGCTCCTTCGGCGCGGCTCATGGTGTCGAGGAGCCGCTCCAAAGTGGCCAGATCGTAGTCGGTATGACGCTCCGCGGCTCCGGCGGCGGCGGCTCCCTCGAGAAGCCCACGAACGGAGTAGATCTCGAGTACTTCCTCGGGGCTCGTCTGGCGGACCTGAAGCCCGCGGTTCGCGCGTTCGAGCATGCCGTCCTGCTCAAGCATCCGAAGCGCCTCACGGACAGGAGTCCTGCTCACCCCGAACCGCTCACCGACGACCGACTCGACGAGGGGCGTCCCGGGCTCTATGTCACCCTGCAGAATCTCCTCGAGCAACTGGTGGTACAGAGATGGCATGGGCTGCATCCTTCCGCTTACGCGGCCACCGACATCGGCGGCCGATTGTACTCGCAGCCGCTCGGAGCGCGACTCGAATCGATCAGTTCTCGACGCACCCCCGTGAGCCGGGCCGTGGCCCGATCGGTGC
>JBOHDW010000185.1:0-2721 GCA_050700795.1 Nocardioidaceae bacterium
GCTCAACGGTCACAAGACCGTCGTCTTCCGCTGACCCGCCCCTCGCCGTTCGACCCGGCTTCTCAGGGCTCACCCCGAGTGCGGTTTGGTCCCCAACCGCAACATCCAGCCCGGGTTTTCCAGCCGAACCGTTCCACAGCGCGAACCCCGCCGACCCGGGCTGGTGAGTCACCCGTCTGTGCCGGGTTGGCCTCAGGACTGGCACGGAAGGGGCCCGAGTACGGAGTCGGGCGGGGTTCGGTGCCGCCGCTGTCCCAGCCCTGTTCCGGACCGGTCCGGATCTGCATAACAGGGGCTGTGCGTGGTTACGCAGGTCGATCGGGCCTTCTGACCCGCGTAACAGCGGCTGTGCTCGGTTGCGCAGGCCCCCCCCGCGATGCGGGGGCTGACCCAGCTGCGGAACGCTACGGTCGCAATCCGGCGGCCCGGACAGCCGTACCGGTCCACACCGCGAGCCACCGCGACCCACCGCGAGCCGGGCGAACCGGACGGGCACGACCCACCGGCCCGCCCCTTCCTTGGTGCTTGTGAGCCAGCCCCGGCGATTGGGGGGCCGCGCGAGCTGCGAAACGCTACGGTCGCAATCCACTTTTCGTGCGGTTGGGGACCAATCCGCACGCCCGGAAGTCGGGCTGCCCGCGGAAAGTCTGTCTAGTGCTTCCTCGACAGCCCTGATAGAAACGGTGCTGCCGGACAGCCCGGTGGAAGAAAGCGACCTCGGGACGCCCACCATGTGCCAGAACTGCCCTGTCATCCCCCCTGCCGACCCCCACGACCCGAAAACGCTGGTCGCCTCCAGGCGCGCGGTGCTCACCGGAGCCGCCGCGCTCGCCGCGGCCGGCTTCGTCGCGACCGGCGCCGAGCCGGCCGCCGCAGCCGGGAAGCCCCGGACCCGGCTCACGGTGCTCGGGAGCACCGACCTGCACGGCCACGCCATCAACTGGGACTACTACAAGAACGCCGAGTACGACGACGCCGCCCACAACGACGTCGGCGTCGCGAAGGTGGCCACCCTGATGGACGCGGTCCGCGCCGAGCGCGCCGGCGAGCCGATCCTCACCCTGGATGCCGGCGACACCATTCAGGGCACCCCGCTGGCCTACTACTACGCGGTGATCGATCCGATCACGGCCGGCAAGCCGCACCCGATGGCCAGGGCCATGAACCTGATGGGCTACGACGCCGCCGCGCTCGGCAACCACGAGTTCAACTACGGCATCCCGCTGCTGCGCACGTTCGAGTCGCAGGTGAACTTCCCGCTGCTGGCGGCCAACGCGGTCGACCCGGCAACGAAGCGGCCGGTGTTCACGCCGTACATCATCAAGACGTTCAAGCCGAAGAACGGTCCGTCGTTCAAGGTCGGCATCCTCGGCCTAACCAACCCGGGCATCGCCATCTGGGACAAGGCCAACGTCTCCGGCCGGATCGAGTTCCCCGGGCTGGTGGAGCAGGCGACGGTGTTCGTCCCCGAGCTCAAGCGGCTCGGCTGCGACATCGTCGTGGTCTCGGCCCACTCGGGTGCCGACACGAGCTCGTCGTACGGCGACGCGCTGCCCTACCCGGAGAACGCCTCGTCGTTGGTCGCCGCGCAGGTGCCGGACATCGACGCGATCCTCGTCGGGCACGCACACGTCGACATCCCGCAGCGGTTCGTCACCAACGAGACGACCGGCAAGCCGGTGCTCCTCTGCGAGCCCTACTGCTGGGGCTTCCGGCTCGCGGTCATGGACCTCGACCTCGAACTGCACCGGGGGCGCTGGCGGGTCGCATCCTCGTCCTCCCAAAATCTCAACTCCAACGTCGCCGCTTCCCGGGCCGACGTGGTGGCGGCGGTCCAGCTCCAGCACGACACCGTGGTCACCTACGTCAACTCCGTGATCGGCAACTGCACGGAGACCCTGTCCGCGGCGCGCGCCGTCGTCGAGGACGTGCCGATCATCGACTTCATCAACTACGTGCAGGCCGACGCGGTCAAGACCGCTCTCGGCTCGGACAACACGCTGCCGGTGCTCTCGATCGCGGCACCGTTCAACCGGTCGGCGGTCTTCCCTGCGGGCGAGGTCACCCTGCGCGACGTGGCCGGCCTCTACATCTATGACAACACCCTGCTCGGCGTACAGGTCTCGGGAGCCGACGTACGCGCCTACCTCGAGTACGACATGGCCTACTTCCAGCAGGTCTCGGGACCCGGCCCGTTCACGATGGACGAGGTCACCAACGCAGTCACCGCGAACGCCCCCAACGGCACGCCGGACTACAACTTCGATTCCATCGCCGGGCTGGACGCGCCGCTGACCTACGACATCGACATCGCCCAGCCGGTCGGCTCCCGGATCAAGAGTCTCGCGTACGGCGGCGTCCCGGTGACCGACTCCCAGCAGTTCGCGCTCGCGATCAACAACTACCGCCAGTCCGGCGGCGGCGGCTTCCCGGCGGTCAGCACCGCGCCGGTCCTCTACAACCGCCAGGTCGCGATCACCCAACTGCTCATCGACTGGGTCACCGCCCACCAGACGATCGACCCGGCCCTGTTCGCCTCGTCGGACTGGAGGCTGGTCTCGAACGGGGCGCCGATCATCATCACCTGACGCGACGCCCGCCGATCCTCGCTGTGGAACGGTACGGCTCTCCTGGCCGGAGTTTGCCAGCCGAACCGTTCCGCAGCTCGCCGCCGGCCCGGTCCGCCCGGGTTGACCTGCGCAACCAAGCACAGCCCCGGTT
>JBOHDW010000186.1:0-1934 GCA_050700795.1 Nocardioidaceae bacterium
GCACCACCCACCAGAACTCGCCGCGGGCCATCACGGGGGTGACCAGCTCGCCATGACCGGAGCCGAGAGCCGTGCCCCCCACGATCGCGAACGGGACGTCGCTGCCGAGCTGTCCGGCCAGCCGCAGCAGGTCGTCGCGCGGGGTTGCGGTCTCCCACAGCACGTCGCACGCGAGCAGGGTGGCAGCCGCGTCCGCGCTGCCACCGGCCATCCCCCCGGCCACGGGGATGCCCTTGTCGATCGAGATCGAGACCTCCTCCTCGAGGCCGTGGTGGGCGGCCAACAGCCGGGCCGCCCGGACGGCGATGTTCCGGTCGTCGGTCGGGACCTGAGAGAGGTCCAGGCGGTCGTCGCCGTGGACGTGGACCACTGTCTCGTCGGCGGTGGAGACCGTCACGCGGTCGTGCAGCCCGACCGCCTGGTAGACCGTGGCGAGTGCGTGGAACCCGTCGGCCCGGACGGCCCCGACGCCGAGGCACAGATTGATCTTCGCCGGTGCCGACACCGCCACGGCCCTCGTCACAACAGCTCCTCGGCGAGCCTCGCGAACTCGGCGATACCGAGCTGCTCACCCCGCGCGCCGGGCTCCACCCCGGCCCTGGCCAGTGCCGCCTCCGCCCGTTCTGCGGAGCCGGCCAGCCCCTTCAGGGTTGAACGAAGTGTCTTGCGTCGTTGCGCGAAGGCCGCGTCGACGACCGCGAACACCTGGTCACGCGAGGCGTTGGTCTCCGGCGGCGGCCGGTGCGTCCAGGCGACCAGCCCCGAGTCGACGTTCGGGGCCGGCCAGAAGACGGTGCGCCCCACCGAGCCCACCCGGCGTACGGCGGCATACCAGGCCGTCTTGACCGACGGGACGCCGTACACCTTGGAGCCGGGGGCGGCCACCAGCCGGTCGGCGACCTGCGACTGGACCATGACGAGGCCGTGTCGCAACGAGGGCAGCAGGCCCATCAGGTGCAACAACACGGGAACCGAGACGTTGTACGGCAGGTTCGCTACGAGCGCGGTCGGAGGCGGACCCGGAACCGAGGTGACCCGCAGAGCGTCGGCCGAGACCACCTCGAGCCGGTCGGCCAGCATCGGGGCGTACGACGCCACCGTGCCCGGGAGAGCGGCGGCGAGCGCCGGGTCGACCTCGAGCGCGACGACGCGAGCAACCTCGGGGAGCAGGGCGAGGGTGAGCGAGCCGAGCCCGGGACCGACCTCGATGACCACGTCATCGGGAAGCACCTTTGCGACCCGCACGATCCGGCGCACCGTGTTCGCATCGATGACGAAGTTCTGTCCCCGCTGCTTGGTCGGACGGAGCCCGACGGCGTCGGCGAGGCGGCGTACGTCGGTCGGGCCCAGCAGTGTCGCCACGAGCGTGACCCTACCGGCGAGACACGGCCGCTGGACCCGTCCGCTAGGCCCATGGATCGGCCGTCAGGGTCAGCGCGGCAGGCCGAGCGACGCCGCGCAGGCCGGCCAAGCGCCGTACCCTCCACTGGCGTTGCGCAGCTTGGTGGCGATGGCGATCTGGGTGCTCCGGCTGTGGTTGCTGGGCAGTCCGCTGCCGCCGTACGCGTGCCAGGTGCCGAGGCTGAACTGGAGGCCCCCGTAGTAGCCGTTCCCGGTGTTGTCGGCCCAGTTGCCGCCGGACTCGCATTGCGCCAGTCGGTCCCACACGGTGTTGCCGCCGCTGAAGACCGCCGGGCGCTGCTTGGTGCCGACCCGCTCGATGGCGGCCACCGCCGGCCGCAGGACGGTCACGTGCAGGGTCCTCCTCTTCGCGACATGCCCGTTGACGTACGTGATCCGGTAGATAACGTGTCGGCTCCCCGCCGCCCCTGGGCGGACCGTGACGGTCTGATCGGCGAACATCGACGAGTCGTGGTGCGTGATGACGTCGTACCCGTAGGACTCGGTCGTCGCACGCCTGATGACCCGAACCT
>JBOHDW010000187.1:0-7293 GCA_050700795.1 Nocardioidaceae bacterium
CCAGCACGGCGATCAGGCCCACCGCGGAGGTCACATTGCCCCACCAGTCGAGCTTGGCGGGCTGGCGGATGCCGGTGTCGTGCAGCTTCAGGTACGCCCAGGCGGTGCCGAACACGCCGACCGGCACCGAGACCAGGAACACCAGCCGCCAGTCGATCGGTGCCAGCACACCGCCGAGAATCAGTCCGAGGAACGACCCGGCGATACCGGCGACCTGGTTGAGCCCCAGCGCGAGTCCTCGTTGGCGCACCGGGAACGCGTCGGTGATGATCGCGTTCGAGTTGGCCATCAGCATCGCCCCGCCAACGCCCTGCCCGACGCGCATCAGGATCAGCCACAGCACCCCCGCGGTCCCGTGCATCCAGGTGACCGAGAGCAGCACCGAGAAGACGGTGAAGACCGCGAAACCGGCGTTGTACATCCGGACCCGGCCGAACATGTCGCCGAGGCGGCCGAAACTGACCACCAGCACGGCGGTCACCACCATGTAGCTCATGATCAGCCACAGCAACAGGCTGGTGTTCCCCGGTTGCAACGGGTTGATGCCGACCCCGCGGACGATGTCGGGCAGGGCGATCAGCAGGATCGACATGTTGATGGTGGCCATCAGCACGCCGAGCGTGGTGTTCGACAGCACGATCCACTTGTAGTGCGGGCTCGCGATGTCCCGCGCGGCCCGGTCCTGGCGGCGCTCGACCAAGGTCCCCGTCCTCACAGTTGGTTTACTTGCACTAACCAATGTACAACCGGTCCGGTCAGCCCACCACCACGACGTACGACGCGGCGGTGGCCGAGATGACCGGCCGGCTGGCCCAGCTCGGTGGGGTGATCGGAAGGCTCAGCGGTGCCGAGACCCGGACGGTGATGCGGTCGGCGACGACCCGGACCTGGTACCCGAGGCCGGGATACCTGACGGCGGCCGCCGTCTCGCGAAGGTACTCGGCGACGTAGACCGCCGCGGCCACGGGATCGACCCGCGCATGCTCCCCCAGACCGCCTCGATAGACCTGCCGACCCTGGACCCCGTCGGCGGCGGCCAGGGCGGCGCCGTCCGCCAGCGAGTCGAGCCCCTGCCGACGCAGGTACGCCGCGGACGCATCGACCACCACGGCGACGAGCATGATCGCGACGATCGCGAACCCGACGATGAGCAGGGCGGTCTGCCCCCGCTCGGAGCGTTGCCGCCTCACGACCGGTCCTGACGGAACAGGCCGTAGGGGACCGCGTGCTCGGCCCGCACCCTGATCGTGGGGGTGTTGGCGCCCAGCGCCGACGGCATCAGCGGAAGCGCCACGCCCAGGTCGAGGTCGACCACGACGGTCGAGCCCGGCGACAGGCAGCGTCGTGGGTCCGGTCGGCAGCGAACGACCAGCCGCGCATCGGAGAGCGAGAGCCCCTGGTCGTGCAGCGCCACCTCGGCCGCGGCCCTCGCCCGGGCCCGCCCCTCGGCCACCGTCGGAGCGAGGACGAACGCCCGCGCGGCGGCGCGTGAGGCGGCGCTCAGCCCGAATGCGGACCGCTGGACGTCGAAGACCGCGAGCAGCAGGTAGACCAGCGGGATGAGCAGCAGGATCGACAGCCAGGTCACCTCGATCAGCGCCGAACCGGTCTCCGCTCGGCGCCTCACGGCCCTTGCTCCTCGACGGCGTGCCCGGCGACGTGCAACCGGATCGCCGGACCCCACAGCCCCAGCGGCGGCACGTCGGCAACCACGTCCACCTCGACCCCGGCCGCCCCCTGAACCGGCACCGCGCGGGCGGTGACCCGCTCGGCGAAGCGGTCGGCCAGGGCGCCGCGAATCTGCTCCCGCGTGGCGGCGACCCCGGCCTGGACGGGACGGTCGGAGGTGGCGGCGTACCGTGCGCCCTCGGAGGCGGCCGCGGTCAGGGTGTTGCGCACGAACAGCACCAGCCCGAGCTGGAGGATGCCCAGGAACAGCGGTAGCACCACGACCAGGACCAGAACGAAGTCGACCACGGCCGAGCCGCGCTCCGCTCGCCCGCGACCCGTCACCTCGGTCAGCTCCGGACGGAGTTGAGGGCGTCCCTCAGCATCCCCGACAGCTCGGGTCCGGCGATCGCCCACAGCGCCGCTACCAGCCCGGCGGTCATCACCGTGATCAGCACCCAGCCGGGCACATCGCCTCGCTCGTCCGCGCCGCGGTTCACCCAACGGTGCATCCGTGTCGTCATCGGTTTCCCCTTTGTGTGCAGGCGTTCACGGCGTCACCAGGTGGAGTCCGACGACGCCGGGCCAGAACGCGAACAGAACCGTGATCGGCAGCACGAGGAAGACGACGGGCACCATCATCGCCACCTCTCGTCGGGCGCCGGACTCGATCAGCGCACGACGCCCGGCCTCACGCACGTCGGCGGCCTGCGCCTGGAGTACGCCGGCCAGCGGGGTGCCTCTCTCGACGGCGACCGCCATGCCCTCCGCGAAGCGAGCCACCACCGGCAGTCCGGCTCGACGGGCGAGCCCATCGAGCGCGACGGCGACCGGCGTACCCGTGCGAATCTCGGCCAGGACCGCACTCAGATCGTGCGCGAGGGCGCCGTGGGAGCGCGACACCACCCGGTCCAGGGCTGCCACCGGCCCCTCTCCGGCACTGACCGCCAGAGCCAGCAGCTCGGCCACGGTAGGGAACTCGGCCAGGATCCGGCGCTCCCGTTCGTTGACCTGGGCGGTCAGTCGGTTCTCGCGCAGGAGGGCACCGGCGATGAACGCGACGGCGCACAGCACCATCAGCGGTACGACGCGTCCTGGTGAGCGCAGCGCGACCAACAACGAGAGCGCTGCCATCGCGGCGAACCCGACCAGCCCCCAGGTGACCTGGGATATGCGGAAGTCGTGGACGCTCACGGCCAGCCCGGCCCGGTCGAGGCGCCGTCGAATAGAGGCGTTCCCGCCGAGCACCCGTCCGAGCCGATCCGCGGCCGCTCCGACCAGCGGCCCGAACACCGCGCCCAGGGCGTGCGTGGACGGAGCGGGGCGGCCCCGACCCGGCCCGCTCGGAACGTCCAGGATGAACGGCAGCACCCGTTGCTCGAGCCGGGGCCTGCGCAGCGCCGCCAGCCGGCTCGCCACCTCGACCAGCCCGAGTGCGCAGGTGGCTCCGAGCAGCGCACCCCATCCGCCCAGGCTCATGACAGCACCCGGTGCTCGGTTGGCAGCCGCCCGATCCGGATCATCAGCCGGTAGGCGACCCCACAGACCACCGCCCCGACCGTGAGTACGACCACGCCCGCCGTCGAGGCATAGCGGGCGATCACCGCGTGCTGGAAGGAGAGCATCAGCAGGACCAGCCAGGGCGCCGCGACGGCCAGCCGGGCGCCGTTGACCGTCCAGGCCTGGCGGGACTCGAGCTCGGAGCGGGTGTGCGCGTCCTCCCGCAGGAAGCGAGACAGGTTGCGCAACAACGAACCCAGCTCACCGCCCCCTACCTCGCGGGCGATGCGCAACCCCTCGACGACCCGATCCCCGACCGGGTCGCCGAGGCGGGTCTTGAGCAGGTCGAGGGCTCCCTCGAACCGGCCGGTGAGCTGGTAGTCGGCCGCGAACGCGATGAACGCCGGGCGAAGCGGCTCGGGGCCGCGGACCCCCAGCCGGATCACGGCCTCCGGGAGGGACAACCCGGCGCGCACGGCCGAGGCGAGGTTGTCGACGGCCTCGGGCCACACTTCCGCGAACTCGCGCAGCCGGCGCCTGGCCCGGCCGGAGACCATCGAGACAGGGAGGTAACCGGCCAACGCCGAGAACGCCACTGCGACCGGCGGCGTGCGCGAGATGGCCCCGACCACGGCGAGCGCCAGCAGCGCGGTGGCCGCGCACACCGACCAGAACCCCGCGACCGAGGTGCCGGAGAGGCCGGCCCGGTCGAGCAGGTCGCGCGTCCGGGAGTCCCGGGGCGCGCGCCGCTGGATGGGCGGGCCGGTGACGGCCCGCCAGACCAGGAGCAGTCCGACCCCGATGCCGAGCCCGACGAGGGCACCCATGTCAGGACTCGCCTCTCAGGAGAGCACCCACGTCGATGCCGAGTCGGGTGAACCGCTCGAGCCTCGGTGGCTGTCCAGCCTCGCGACGCAGTGCACCTTCACGCCGGACGAAGATGGTCTCCGTCTCGATCACGTCCCCTTCGACCCGTCCCGGGACGGCCACGATCTCCTCCACCCGGCGTACGCCGTCCTCCTCCAAGCCGAGATGGACGACCAGGTCGACCGAGGCCGCGACGGTCGGGACCACGAAGCGTGCCGAGATGTTCTCCCCGGCCAGCAGGGGGAGGGTGCACATCTTGACCAGCGCCTCCCGGGCACTGTTGGCGTGCAGACTGGCCATGCCGGGCAGGCCCGCGTTGAGCGCCAACAACAGGTCGAGGCACTCCTCCGAGCGCACCTCACCAACGATGACCCGGGAAGGCCGCATCCGCAGGCTCTCCTTAACCAACATGCGCAGACTCACCTCCCCCGTCCCTTCAAGACCGGTCTGCCGGGTCTGCATCGCCACCCAGTCGGGGTGGTTGAACCGCAGCTCGAAGACCTCCTCGACCGAGATGACCCGGTCGTGACCAGGGATGCTCGCGGCCAATCCATTGAGCAGCGTGGTCTTGCCGGTCTGGGTGCCTCCGGAGACGAGCACGTTGAGCCCGGCACGCACGGCCGCATCGAGGAAGCCGGCGGCCTGCTCGGTCAGGCTGCCGAGCCCGACGAGCTCTGAGAGGGTCGAGGCGCGGACCACGAACTTGCGGATGTTCACCGCCGAGAACCCACGCGAGATCCCCTCGAGGACCACGTGCAACCGGTGGCCGTCCGGGAGCATCGCGTCGACGAACGGGGTGCTCACGTCGACCCGGCGACCCGACGACTTCAGCATCCGCTCGACCAGCTCCTCGACCTGGGCGCTGGTCAGGATCGTCGAGGTCAGCTCGTGCCGCCCCGCCCTGGCCACGAACACCCGGCTCGGGGCGTTGATCCATACCTCCTCCACCGACGGGTCGTCGAGGTAGCGCTGCAGCGGCCCGAAGCCGGACACCCTCGCCACCAGCTCCTCGACCACACCGTCGGGGTCGGCCACCGGGAGTACGGCGCCAGTCAGGCTCCGCTCGTCGTGCCGATCGACCAGCCAGCCGGCGATGCGGCGTACCGCGCGTACGTCGCGCTGCGGGTCGAGCCCATCGGTGCGGATCTCCTGACGCAGCTGCGCGTCGAGCTCGTCGACGAGCTCGCCGACCGCGTCCGTGTAGGTAAGGCTCATCCCCCGCCTCCCGAGATCAGGCGTGTCCTTTTCGGGAGTCTTACCCAGATCGCCGGATTTCGGTAGCCCCCTCCAGGGATCTGTGGACGGCGGACCTCACGCCGCCGCCGGCTCTGCCACGGAGCGGGGCCGGTCCATCGCCCGGAACCCCGGCAGCACAGCCGGAGTCATCGTCGCCGCGAAGTAACACCCCCCGACCACCAGCAACGCCGGGTCCAGCCCGATCCCGGACACCAGCACCCCACCGAGGATCCCGCCCAGCGGCATGAGCGACCAGCAGATCGCGCTGTTGAGCGCCGTCACCCGGCCCACGAGCGGCCGCGGGATCCGCTCGAACTCCACCGCCCCGATCACCGGGTTGAGGAAGCCCGACGCACAGCCCCCGACGACGCACAGTGCGAGGATCGCCCATAGCGGGACACCGAGCGCGAACAGGACGAAGCGCGGCAGGCCGGTGACCAGGAACGCCACGACGTACGTCGCGAACCGGGGCAGCCGGGTGCCGTAGGCGGCGGCCACGACCGACCCGACCATCGAGGCACCGCCCCAGACCGAGAAGACCAGCCCCAGGACACCGACCCCGGCTCCGGAGTCGCGCGCCCAGACGGGCATCAACACCGCCGACCACGCCAGGTCGAGCAGGTTGGTCACCGCGATCATCAGGCACAGCCCCATGAGCAGCGCGTCATGACGCAGGAAGCTCCATCCGTCGCGGAGCTCGGCGGCGTACGACGTGCGGGGCTCGCCCTCGGGCTTCTCGACCCGTTGCGGCGACGCGGCGAGCCCACCGGTGGTGAGCATCAGGAGCACGGCGCAGACGCCGAACGAGACCGCATCGACGGCCACCGCGTTCGCGGCCCCGATCGTCACCACCAGCCCTCCCGCGATGGCCGCGCCGATCATGGTGGCGCCCCGCTCGATCGCCGAGCTCAACCCGGTGGCCCGCTCGAGCGGTACGCCGGCGCTGTCGACGAGCGCGGGGATCAGTGCCCCGGTGGCCGCATCGCCGGGACCGCGCAGCCCGCCTCCGACGGCGACCAGGACCAGCAGCGCCGGGAAGGTGAGGACGTTCGCGCGATGCAGCAGCGGGATCAGCCCCACGGCCACCATGGACAGCAGGTCTGCGGAGATGGCCATCCGCCGCGGCCCGACGCGGTCGACCAGTGGGCCGCCGGTCGCCTTGAGGATCACCAGGGGGGTCAGCTCGGCCGCCGCGACGAGACCGGTGCGCGTCGCGGAACCGGTGGTGACCAGCACCAGCCACGGGATCGCGATCATCGAGACGCGCGTGCCGAGCAGCGACACCGCCTCGGCGGTGAGCCAGCCGTAGAGGGGAAGGCGGCGACCCCTCACCGGTCCTCGTGCTCCAGGACGACCGTGCCCGGACGGGGGAACGCGTTGAGGTTGACTACGAAGTCGCCCGCGCCCTCGGTTCCCTCGGTGCCCTCGGGGTCCTCCTCCTCCGAGCACCGCTCGACGAGCTCGGCCAACGCGTCCGTGAGTCGCTCCGCCCGCTCCGGGGTGAGCCGGAGGTGCCAGTCGCTGGTCGTGCTGGCCCGCTGCCACGGCATGGGCAGGTGCCGGCGCTCCGCGGCGTGCTGCATCAGCGTCTCGGTGTAGAGCAGCACCACGGAGTGCAGGTAGGCCTCCGCGCTCTCGGCCTCCTCCTCACCGGCGCGGGAGAAGAGCGCCGCGCGGGTGCTCTGGTGCGCCGACTTCCACCAGCGGTCGCGGCCGTCGCCGCGCTCGGTGTCCTCGACGATGAAGCCGTGCTCGGCCAGCTGCCGCAGGTGGTACGACGTGGCGCCGGTGTTCAGCTTCAGCTCGCGTGCGAGGTGGGTGGCCGTGGCCGGTCCCTCAAGCCGCAGCATCATCAGCATCTTCAGCCGCGTCGGATGGGAGAGCGCCCGCAGCCCGGCCGCGGACGGGGTGATCGAGGTAGCCATGTCTGCCAACATACCTTTGCAGAGGAATCTTTGCAAAGGTATGTTGGCAAAAGTTTCGGACGCCGAGCGAGGGGGTACCGCCCCTCCGGACGGAGCC
>JBOHDW010000188.1:0-3532 GCA_050700795.1 Nocardioidaceae bacterium
GTTCAGCCGGGCCGCTCGGCCTCCGAGCGCAGGACGCAGAACTCGTTGCCCTCCGGGTCGGCGAGCACCACCCAGCCTGTCCCCGGCCCCCAGGTGTCCCGGAAGTCGGCGAGCTGGGTGGCCCCGATCGACACCAGCCGGGCCACCTCCTCGGCCTGCGTGCCGGCGGCCGGTCGCAGGTCGAAGTGGAGCCGGTTCTTGACCCCTTTGGTGTCCGGTACCTCGATGAACAGCACCCGGTGGGACCCGTCGGACGCCCGGATCATGCACTCGACGTGGCCCGGTTCGTTCGGGTCGTCGGGCAGGTCCACGTAGTCGAGCACCTTCTTCCACCACTCCGAGAGCTCGTAGGCGTTGGCACAGTCGACCGAGGTGTGCGCGATGAAGGAGGTCACCCGCCGAGTCTGACCTCGGTAGCCCGTCCGTGCGAGCGATTTTGGCCGACGCCACCGCTACGGTCGGACCATGGCCAGCAAGGCGCCGGCGATCGGGCTGGAGATCGACGACAAGGTGATCCGGCTCACCAACCCGGACCGCATCTACTTCCCCGCCCGCGGCGAGACCAAGCGAGACCTGGTCGAGTACTACCTCTCGGTCTCCGACGGGATCGTCAACGCCCTCTACGAACGCCCGTGCATGTTGCACCGCTTCCCGTCCGGTGTCTCCGGCGAGAAGGTGCACCAGAAGCGGCTGCCGTCGGGCGCACCACCGTGGATGGAGACCGTTCGGCTGTACTTCCCGCGCTGGGGCCGCACCGCCGACGAGCTGTGCGTCACCGAGATCGCTCAGGTGATCTGGGCCGTTCAGATGTCCACCGTCGAGTTCCACCCCTGGAACAGTCGTCGCGCCGACACCGAGAGGCCCGACGAGTGGCGGATCGACCTCGACCCGATGCCGTTGTGCGACTTCGCGACGGTACGACGCATCGCCCACGTCGCGCACGAGGTGCTCGATGAGCTGGGCGCGGTTGGCTGGCCGAAGACATCCGGCGGCAAGGGGATGCACATCTACGTTCGGATTGCCCCGGACCACGGGTTCCCCGACGTACGACGCGCGGCGCTGGCGTTCGCGCGGGAGGTCGAGCGGCGCGCCCCGGACGACGTTACGACCGCTTGGTGGCGGAAGGACCGCGACCCCCACGCACTCTTCGTCGACTACAACCAGAACGCCAGGGACCACACGATCGCGGCCGCCTACTCGGTGCGCGGGAACCCCGAAGGCACCGTCTCGACCCCGGTCCGATGGGACGAGATCGATGACGTCCTCCCCCGCGACTTCACGATCGCGACCGTTCCGGAGCGCTACGCACGCCTCGGCGACCTGCATGCCGGAATCGACCGTGAGGTCTTCGACATCGCCCCGTTGCTGGAGTGGGCCGAGCGCGACGAGCGGGCCGGGCAGGAGACCCCGCCCGACGACTGACCGGGCTAACCCGAGCGAAGGAAGGCAAGGATCGGCTCGGCGAGCTCGAGACGACAGATCAGGAGGTCGGGGAGGAGCACGTCCTGCTGGTTGTAGACCAGCCGTGACCCGTCGATCCGGCTGGTATGCAGCCCGGCCGCACGGGCGACCGCCACGGGTGCGGCGGAGTCCCATTCGTACTGTCCACCCGCGTGCACGTAGGCGTCCGTCACATCCCGGACCACGGAGATCACCTTCGCGCCGGCCGATCCCATCGGCACCAGCTCGGCGTCGATCGCGGTCGCGAGTGCGTCGACGAACTCCGGTGGCCGGGTCCGCGAGACCGCGACCCTTGGCCGCGCGGAGCTGCGGGGCGGTACGACGGGGGGGTTGCCGGTGTCGAAGGTCTGGCCGAGCCCGGGCTGCGCCACCGCGCCCGCGACCAGCTCGCCTCGCTCCCAGAGGGCGACGTGCACGGCCCAGTCGTCGCGTGGCGGCTCGGAGAACTCCCGGGTCCCGTCGAGCGGGTCGATGATCCAGACCCGGTCGGCGTGCAGCCGTCTCCGATCGGCGATGCTGGCCTTGCTCTCCTCGGAGAGCACCCCATCGGTGGGTCGGTACCGACCCAGCAGCTCCATGAGGAGCTCCTGGGATGCCAGATCACCCGCGTCCTTGAGGGCCCTGCCCTCGAGGCCCCTCGTGCGAAGCTCGACCAGGAGTGCTCCGGCCGCCGTGGCTGCCCACGCCGCGAAGGCGTGGTCGTCGTCCAGGTCGGTCGGCGGAGCGGGCGGCTCGGTCACCGGGTCACCCTCTCACGGCTCACATGCCGTCGAGCTTGAACACCGCCTTGACGGTCTGGGCCGCGATCTTGAGGTCGCTGCCGAGCGAGACGTTGTCGACGTAGTCGAGGTCGAGCCGGACCGAGTCGTCCCAGCCGAGCGTCGACCGGCCGCCCACCTGCCAGGCGCCCGTCATCCCCGGCTTGAGGGCGAGCCGGTGCCGGACCCACGCGTCGTAGGTGCCGGCCTCGACCGGCAGGCAGGGCCGCGGTCCGATCAGCGACATGTCGCCCTTGAGCACGTTGATCAGCTGCGGAAGCTCGTCGAGCGACGTCCGCCGAAGGAAGCCGCCGAGCCGGGTGATCCGGGGGTCGTCCTCGATCTTGAACAGCGGGCCCTCCGCCTCGTTCTTCTCGAGCAGCTCGGCCAGCAGGGACTCGGCGTCGACAACCATGGTGCGGAACTTGTACATCGTGAAGAGCCGGCCCTCACGGCCGACCCGGACCTGGCGGAACAGGGCCGGGCCGGGCCGGTCCAGTCGGATCAGCAGCGCCAGCAGCAGCATCGGCACCAGGAACACCAGAAGCAGCAGCAGCGCCCCGATCCGGTCGATCGTCCCCTTCAGGAACTGCACCACCGGGCTGACGCGACCGGACTGCACCGACAGCAGGAGGCGCCGACCGAGGAGCCGCGGCTCCACGCGATGCGGCACGGCACCATGCACCTCGGTGGCCACGACAAGCTCGAAGTCGGTCTTCTCGAGGGCCCACCCCAGCCTGCGCACGTCGTACGCCGACAGCTCCGGGCCCGGCGCCGCCACCACGTCGTCGACGTTGAGCTCACGGGCCAGCCTCAGCACGTCGTCGCGACCGCCGACCACGGGGAACCCGAGCACCTCGTCCACCTCGCCGGGCGCGCCCTCGACCAGGCAGATCCCGGCGATCTCGACCTCCTTGCTGTGCTGCCACTGACGCGCGAGGTGGCGCACCCCGACGAGGTCGCCCACGAGCAGCGTGCGGGTCGCGGTCGAGCCGAACGCGCCGGCAACACGAAGGAAGAGCGCGAGCAGGGCGCCCGCCGCGAAGATGAACATCGCCGCCCGGAACTGGTCGGCGGTGAACCACTCGGTGCTGGCACCGAGAACCAGGAACGCGCCCCCGCACCAGAGCAGGTGCCGGACCGGCCGCAACGAGCGCGCCCGCGCGTAGCCGGGCAGCGTGAGGAACTCCGCACCGAGGAGGAGCTGGGTCATCGCGGCGCATGTCCACACGACCCAGCCTTCGGTCGCGAAGACCAGCGCGGTGCTCCAGGTCATCACGGTGGCACCCGAATAGCTCAGCAGCGCGACGAGC
>JBOHDW010000189.1:0-4708 GCA_050700795.1 Nocardioidaceae bacterium
CTCGGGGTTGAGGAACCGCTCGAACAACAGGCTGTGCACCAGCGGGTCCAGCTCGGTGACGCCCATCGCGTAGGACACCAGCGAGCCGGTGGCCGAGCCACGACCGGGGCCGACCCGGATCCCCTGCGCCTTCGCCCACGCGATGAGGTCCGCGGTGACCAGGAAGTAGCCGGGGAACCCCATCTGCAAGATCATCCCGACCTCGTAGTCGGCCCGGGTGCGCGCCTCCGCGGAGACGCCGCCGGGGTAGCGCATCGCGAGCCCCTTCTCGACCTCCTTGACGAACCAGGAGGCCTCGTCCTCCCCCTCGGGGACCGGGAAGCGGGGCATAAAGGTCCCCGAACCCTCGCTGAAGGCGACGTCGCACCGCTCGGCGATCAGCAGCGTGTTGTCGCAGGCCTCCTTCAGGTCGTAGCGACCCTCCCAGAGCGCCCGCATCTCCGCGGGCGACTTGAGGTAGAAGTCGGGCGCGTCGAACTTGAACCGGTTCGGGTCGGCCAGCGTGCTGCCCGACTGCACACACAGGAGCGCGGCGTGGGCCTCGGCGTCCTGGGGGTTGGTGTAGTGCAGGTCGTTGGTGGCCACGAGAGGCAAGGAGAGCTCCTTGGCCAGCCGGAGCAGGTCGTCGCGAACCCGCTTCTCCACGTCGAGGCCGTGGTCCATCAGCTCGACGTAGAAGTTGCCGGCGCCGAAGATCTCCCGGAACTCGGCGGCGCTGGCCCGGGCCTTCTCGTAGTCGCCGATGCGCAGCCAGGTCTGCACCTCGCCGCCGACACAGCCGGTGCTGGCGATCAACCCGGGGGCGTACTCGGCCAGCAGCTCCCGGTCGGCGCGCGGCTTGTAGAAGAACCCCTCGGTCGATGCCCGCGACGACAGCCGGAACAGGTTGTGCATCCCGACGGTGCTCTCGGCCCACACGGTCATGTGGGTGTAGGCGCCGCTGCCGGACACGTCGTCCTCGCCGCCCTTGGACCAGCGCACCCGCTTGCGCTCGAACCGCGAGGTGTTCGGGGTGACGTAGAGCTCGGAGCCGATGATCGGCTTGACCCCCGCCGCCCGAGCCTGCCGGTAGAAGTCGAACGCGCCGAAGACGTTCCCGTGGTCGGTCATCGCGATCGCCGGCATCTCGAGCTCGGCGGTCCTGGCGAAGAGCTCCGGCAACCGGGCCGCACCGTCGAGCATGGAGTATTCGGTGTGCACGTGCAGGTGCACGAACGAGTCGGCACCGGGCCGGTTCGTCATCGCGTGGAAGCTCCTTCCGGCACAGGTCAGCCCCGGACCGTCACGGGACGCGCGGCCGACTCTCTGGGGAAGGACGTCAGACTACGGCACCCAACCGAGAGCCTGAGGGCGACACCCCGGCGC
The DNA here is from genome assembly GCA_050700795.1 of Nocardioidaceae bacterium. GTDB lineage: Bacteria > Actinomycetota > Actinomycetes > Propionibacteriales > Nocardioidaceae > JBOHDW01. Next base: position 1,366 of record JBOHDW010000189.1, read on the forward strand.
CTCCGTCGATCCTGGCACCGGGCACCGACACGGCCGCCCCTCCCGTTTGCGGTTTGGTCCCCAACCGCACGGATTCCGGCCCCCGAGCTGCAGTTTGCGCCCAATGGATGGGGGGGTCCCACCCGTACGCCGCCCCGCCCACCCGCAACCCCACGGCGGCCGGGGCATGTCATACCGGCTAATCCGCCGCGTCGAGCCCGGCGGCAATCACCTCGCGCATGATCGCGGCGATCGCCGCGGGGGTCAGGTGGGGTGCCCGCTCCGCCATCCGGGCGACGATCTCCCCCTCACGCGCGGCGTCTCGTCCCGCGTGGCCGGGGACCGCCTTGAACCGCTGGATCAGCCCGGCCAGCACCGTTCGTACGTCGAGCTGCTCCGCCAGCTCGTCGTCGAGGCGGTCGATGCGGCGACGCAAGGCGCGGACGGGGTCGTCGCCGAGCCAGGCCATCTCGACGTCCGGCTCCCGCTCCTCGTTGCCGGAGCCGTCGGTACGGCGTACCTCGACCAGCCCCCGGCGTACATAGAAGCCGCGCGCCGGCTCGTTGGCCTCGAACACCCACAGCCCGAAGCCCTCGGGACGCAACGACTTGGCGAGGTCGAGCAGTGCGGAGCCGACTCCACGGCCCTGGTGCTCGGGGCGGACGTAGACCGAGTCGAGCCACGCCGGGTCCAGCAGCAGGTAGCCCACGACCGACCCGCCCGCTTCGGCGACCCAGACCTCTCGGCCGCCGGTGACGGCGCGGGCCAGGTAGGCGTGCACCGACTCCGCGGAGTGGATCGGACGCGGCATCGCCGGGTAGGCCTCCTCCCGGGCGCTCAGGAAGACACCGGCGATGTCCCCGACGTCGTCGACGGTGGCCCGGCGTACCTCGAACTCAGTCGGCATCGCGGATGACGTCCAGCGCCTGTGCGAGGTCGGCGGGGTAGTCGGAGCCGAACTCGACGTACTCCCCCGTCTCGGGGTGCTCGAACCCGAGCCGGGTCGCGTGCAGCCACTGCCGGGTCAGCCCCACCCGCGCGGCGAGGACCGGATCGGCCCCATAGGTGAGGTCTCCGACGCACGGGTGTTTGAGGGCGGCCATGTGTACCCGGATCTGATGGGTGCGGCCGGTCTCGAGATGGATCTGGAGCAGGCTGGCGAAGCGGTGCGCCTCGAGCGTCTCGTAGTGGGTGACGCTGTGCCGGCCCGAAGCCATCACGGCGTACTTGTAGTCGTACTTCGGGTGCCGTCCGATGGGCGCGTCGACGGTCCCCCGCAGCGGGTCCGGGTGGCCCTGCACGAGTGCCTGGTAGGTCTTGTCGACGTCTCGGCGCCGGAAGGCGTTCTTGAGCACGGAGTAGGCGCGCTCGGACTTGGTGATCACCATCACCCCGGACGTGCCGACGTCGAGCCGCTGCACGATCCCCTGCCGTTCCGAGGCTCCGCTGGTCGCGATCCGGAAGCCGGCCGCGGCCAGGTGGCCGACCACCGTGGGACCGGACCAGCCGGGACTGGGGTGTACGGCGACGCCAACCGGTTTGTCGATCACCACGATCGCGTCGTCGTCGTAGAGGATCCCGATGCCTTCGACGATCTCGGGTACGACGGTGACGGGGTCGACCGATACCGGGATCTCCACGTCGAGCATGGCCCCGGCCTGCAGGCGATCGGACTTGGCCGGCGGCTGGCCGTCGACCTGGACCCGACCGGTGCGGATCAGCTCGGCGGCGCGGGTGCGTGAGAAGCCGAAGAGCCGGGCCAATGCGGAGTCGACGCGTTCGCCGGAGAGTCCTTCGGGGACGAGGACGGTCCGTTGTTCGGCCCCGGATCCCGGCATGACCGCGCTCACTGCTTGTGGGCGCCGACCAGGGTCACCCCACGGATCGCCTGAATCACGATGAACGCGGCCGCAATGTCGATGCACATGTCTGCGACGTTGAAGATCGGCCAGTGCGGGAGGGACAGGAAGTCCACCACGTGACCGCGCAGCACCCCCGGCTCCCGGAAGATGCGGTCGGTCAGGTTCCCGCAGACCCCGGCGAGCAGGAAGCCGAGACCGATGGCCCAACCAATGCTCCCGACGCGGCGGGCGGCCCAGAGGACGGCGATGGCCACAGCGATCGCCACGCAGGACAGCACGACGGTGTACGACGTGCCGGTGCTGAACGCGGCCCCCGGGTTGCGGGTGAGCTCCAACTCGAGCAGGTTGCCCACCACATGGACGGGAGCACCTGGGGTGAGGTGGGCCACCGCGAGCTGCTTGGACGTCAGATCGATGAGGTACGCCACGACCGCCACCCCAACGAAAAGCAACAGGCTGCGCCGACGGTTGCGACTGATGACCGAACGGTCTGTGGGCTGGTCGCTGGTGGTCAGCGACGTTCCTCGCGCTGCTTGCATGACAGGCAAAGTGTCGCACGAGGGAATGCCATCAGCCGCATCTTGCCGATCGGCTCACCACAGCTCTCGCACACGCCGTAGCTCCCGTCGGCGATCCGGGCCAGGGCTCGCTCGGTCTGGGCAAGCATCTCGCGCGCGTTGTTGGCCAGCGTCATCTCGTGGTCACGCTCGAAGGTGGCGGAGCCGACGTCGGCCTGGTCGTTCCCGGCGCCGTCACCGGCGTCTCGCATCAGAACCTGCAGCTCGCCCTCGACGATGTTGAGCTCGGCGCGCAGCCGACTCCGGTCCCCGGTCAGCTCCGTCTTGACCTCGGCGAGCTCCGCGGCGGTCCAGGGCTTCTCGTTGGCCTTCACCGCCAGGCGTCTCGCCCTGGTGGTTCCGGCCGGCGCTCTCTTGGCCACGGTCTTCTTGGCGACAGTCTTCTTGGCCACGGTCTTCTTTGCCGGCCCCCTCTTCGCCACCGTCTTCTTCGCACCGGGTGCCGTCTTGGCGACCGTCTTCTTGGCCACCGTCTTCTTCGCCACCGTCTTCTTCGCCGGTGCCTTCTTAGCGACAGCCTTCTTCGCGACAGCCTTCTTCGCCGGCGCCTTCTTCGCCACCGTCTTCTTCGCGCCCGGTGCCTTCTTCGCCACGGTCTTCTTCGCCACTGGGGCCTGCCTCTTCGCGGGGGGCCTTCCGGCCGCCTTCCTCGCCGGGGAACTCTTGGCCGCCGTCGTTCGTGCCGTCGTCCGTGCCATGGCCTGTCGGCCCCCTTGGTCGTCGTGAAATGACGAAACCCCTGTGGCCAAACCACACGGGCGAGGCGAGAATATGCCGAGCCACCCCCGGACACAACAACCGACGCACCGCCAACCCGGATGCCTCCACGCCCACCGGTCTGGCAGACTTGACCCGCCGCAACGGCGTGGACCGGGACGAGTACCTCCGAGCACAGCCGACAGCGACCCGGGGAAGGTGTGAGCC
>JBOHDW010000190.1:0-4834 GCA_050700795.1 Nocardioidaceae bacterium
CGCCATGAAAGCGAGGATCTGGAACAGATGGGTGACGACCATGTCGCGATAGGCGCCGGTCTGCTCGTAGAAGCCCGCGCGCTTGCCGAGCCCCAGGGTCTCCGGCACGTCGATCTGGACGTGGTCGATGAACTGGCGGTTCCAGATCGGCTCGAACAGGCCGTTCGCGAACCGGAACGCCAGGATGTTCTGGGCCGCCTCCTTGCCGAGGAAGTGGTCGATCCGGAAGATCTGGCTCTCGTCGAACACCTCGTGCAGCTCCGCGTTGAGGCGTACGGCGGAGTCGTAGTCGGTCCCGAAGGGCTTCTCCATCACGATCCGCGAGCGCTCCACCAGCTCGGCGGCCTCGAGCTGGTGGACCACGTCGAGCGCGGCCCTGGGCGGCACGCTCAGGTAGTGCAGCCGCCCCGGCTCACCGCCGAGGAGCTTCTCGGCCTCGTGCACGGCGTCGGCCAGGGCGCCTGGGCCGGCCTTCTCGGGGACGTAGCCCAACGTTGCGGCGAAGCCCTGCCAGACCTCGTCTGGGACCTCCTTCCCGCCGAACTCCTGACATCCCTTGCGGGCGAACTCCACGAACTCCTCGGAGGTCAGGTCGTCCAGGGACGTGCCGATCGTCCGGCACTGCTCCAGTCGCCCGGCCTGGTAGAGGCGCAGCAGACCGGGCAGCAGCTTGCGCCGGGAGAGGTCTCCCGTCGCGCCGACGAGCACGATGACGTGGGGTGGCTGTGCCTGCTCCATGTTCGCGATGGTAAATCGTTGGCCCCCGGTCGGGACAGGTCCGTACCGTTGGCGGGTGCGCAGACTCCCGCTGGACCACCCGGGAACGGCCGACTTCCGCACACCGGCCCGCTTCCTGTGGTGGCTGGTCAAGGGGCAGCGTCGGACCATCCTCGGTGGGATGGCCTACGGCGTCGCGTGGATGTCCTGCCTCGCGGTGATGCCGGCCTTCATCGGGAAGGCGATCGACCAGGGGGTCTCCGCACGAGACAACTCCCGCCTGCTGCTGTGGGCGATGGCCCTGCTTGTCGTGGGGATCCTCCAGGCGGCCACCGGGATCATGCGACACAGGTTCGCGGTCACGAACTGGCTGACGGCGGCGTACCGCACCGTGCAGCTGATCACCCGCCAGAGCGTTCATCTGGGTGCCACCCTGCCGAAGCGGGTGGCCACCGGGGAGGTGGTCGCCATCGGCACCAACGACCTGTCCCACCTGGGCAATGCCATGGACGTGACCGCTCGCGCGACCGGGTCGGTGGTGTCCTTCCTCGTTGTCGCGGTGATCCTGCTCAGGACCTCGGTGACGCTCGGCCTCGTCGTACTGCTGGGCGTGCCGTTGCTGATGCTGCTGCTCGGCCCGCTGCTGAAGCCGCTACAGCGCCGTACCCAGACCCAGCGCGAGCTGATGGGCGAGCTCTCGATCAAGGCGACCGACATCGTCAACGGGCTGCGGATCCTGAGAGGCATCGGGGGGGAGAAGGTCTTCCATGACCGCTACGTCCTCGAGTCGCAGAGGGTGCGTCGCGCCGGCGTGGCCGTGGGACGCCTGCAGTCCCTGCTGGACTCGTTGCAGGTGCTGCTTCCCGGCATCTTCGTGGTCCTGGTCGTGTGGCTGGGGGCCAGGTTCGCGGTCGAGGGCCGGATCAGCCCCGGCGAGCTCGTGGCCTTCTACGGCTACGCCTCGTTCCTGGTGATCCCGCTGCGCACGGCCACGGAGTTCGCCCAGAAGTGGATCCGGGCCTTCGTCGCCGCCCGTCGGGTCGTACGCGTGCTGTCGCTGACCTCCGAGGTCGCCGAACCGAGCGCCGCGCTGGAGGAGCCCTCGCCGGGCGCCGAGCTCGTCGACCTCACCAGCGGCCTGTGCGTCCCCGCCGGGGTGATGACCGCCCTGGTCAGCGAGCTGTCCGAGGAGTCGGCTTCGGTGGCCGACCGGCTCGGGCGGTACGTCGACGCCGAGGTCCGCTGGGGCGAGGTCCCGTTGGCCGGGCTCCCCCGCGCCGTCGTACGCCGGCGGATCCTGGTCTCGGACTCCGGGAGCACCCTGTTCTCCGGCGTTCTTCGTGAGGCGCTCGACCCGAGCGGCAGGGAGACCCTGACCGAGGCCCTGCACACCGCGTCCGCGGACGACATCCTGGACGGACTTCCGGAGGGACTCGAGAGCGCCGTCAGTGAGCGGGGCCGGTCCTTCTCGGGTGGGCAGCGACAGCGGCTCGTCCTGGCCCGGGCCCTGGTCGCCGATCCCGAGGTGCTGGTGCTGGTCGAGCCCACCTCGGCCGTCGACGCTCACACAGAGGCCAGGATCGCCGACAGGCTGCGCGATCACCGGGCCGGGCGGACGACCGTGGTGACCACGACGAGCCCGCTGCTGCTCGACCGGGTCGACCACGTTGCCTTCCTCGTCGGCGGCGTCGTGGTCGCGTTCGGCACCCACCAGGAGCTGCTGGCCACGCACCCGGACTACCGCGCCGTGGTCACCCGTGAGGTGTCGGAGGTGGGTCGGTGAGCATCGCCTTCCCCGTCGCGGACGGCGCGGCCGTACGCCGCTACGTCGCGACCCTGTTCCGACGCCACCCCCGGTGGATCTGGGGGGCGCTGTCCCTGCACACGCTCGCGGCCCTGGCGGCACTGGCCGGACCGCGGCTGCTCGGGACGATCGTGCAGGACGTGCAGGACGGGACGACCGTCACCCGCGTCGACCACCTCGTGCTCGCGCTGGCCGGGTTCCTGGCGGCTCAGACCCTGCTGACCCGGTACGCGCGCTACACCTCGCTCGTCCTGGGTGAGCGGGTCCTCGCCGAGCTGCGGGAGGACTTCGTCGACCACGCCCTGTCGCTCCCGGTCGGGGTCGTCGAGTCGGCCGGCAGTGGAGACCTGCTCACCCGCACGTCGCGAGACATCGACCAACTGGGCTACTCGGTGCGCTGGGCCCTGCCGGAGTGGTGCATCGCGGTCGTCACAGCGGTGCTCACTCTCGGTGCCGCGTTGATCGTGGGGTGGTGGGTGCTGCTCCCCTGCCTCCTGGGGGCACCGGCACTCATCATCGGCACCCGCTGGTACCTGCTTCGGGCGAAGGCCGGCTACCTGCGCGAGAGCGCGTCGTACTCGGTGCTGAACGCGACCCTCACCGAGACGGTCGAGGGCGCCCGGACGGTCGAGGCCCTCGGCCTCGGTGCCGACCGGATCGCCCGCATCGATGCGGACATCGCGGCGTCGTACGCCGCGGAGCGATACACGCTGGGGCTGCGCACGCGCTACTTCCCGTCGGTGGACGTCGCCCAGCTCATCCCCACCGTGGCGACCCTGCTGTTCGGGGGGTGGCTCTACACCCGTGGCTCGGTGTCGTTGGGCGACGTGACCGCCGCGACCCTCTACGTCCAGATGCTCATCGACCCGGTCGACCGCATCGTCAGCATCCTGGACGAGCTCCAGGTCGGCTCGGCGTCACTGGCCCGGTTGCTGGGCGTCGCCCAGGTCCCCGACGACCGCGAGGTGAGTGGCCGAACCCCGGCAGACGAGATGATCGAAGCCGATGAGGTTCGGTTCTCCTACATCCCGGGGCGAGACGTCCTGCACGGCGTCGACCTCTCGGTCGGCATCGGCGAGCGAGTCGCGATGGTCGGACCGTCCGGCGCCGGAAAGTCGACCCTCGGGCGGCTGCTCGCAGGCATCCACCCGCCACGGACCGGCACGGTCACCGTCGGTCGGGTGGGGTTGACCGAGCTGCCGCTCGCCGAGCTGCGTGGTCACGTCGCGCTGGTGACCCAGGAGCACCACGTCTTCGTCGGCACCGTGCGCGACAACCTGGCACTCGCCGTCGACACACCGGTCGACGACGGGTCCCTGCTCTCGGCGCTCGAGGCGGTCGATGCGCGCGACTGGGTCGAGGCGCTGCCCGACGGCCTCGACACCGTGGTCGGGTCGGGCGGGCGCACGCTGACCCCGCCGCAGGCCCAGCAGGTGGCGTTGGCGCGGCTGGTGCTCGCCGATCCGCACACTCTCGTCCTCGACGAGGCCACGTCCCTGATCGACCCGCGGGCCGCCCGTCACCTCGAGCGGTCCCTCGCGGGAGTGCTCGAGGGACGCACCGTCATCGCGATCGCGCACCGGCTCTTCTCCGCCCACGACGCGGATCGGGTCGCGGTCGTCGAGGACGGTCGGATCACCGAGCTCGGGTCGCACGACGAGCTGGTGGCCCGGGGCGGCTCCTACGCGGCGCTCTGGGCTTCCTGGCACGCGTGAGGTCGGCTCAGTCCTGCAGGCCGTCCCACGACCAGTGCGGAAGCCGGAGGCCGGCCGGTACGTCGTCCGCAGACTCGTCGTAGGCCGACATGGTGGTGGTCGTCGCCCAGGCGAAGTAGTCGTGCAGCGCCGCCCGGACCGGGCCGTCCTCGGAGATCTCGGCATCGGTCAACGCCTGGTCGAAGCAGGCGACGGCGCGTCGGTTCATCTCGTCGTGCTCACCATCGCCGCTGTGCATCCGGACGACCGAGGTCTCGTCGCCATACTCGGCCGAGTAGGTCGGCGGGCCACCGAGCGCCTCCCCCCAGTAGACGGCCAGCCGCTCCGTGTGGTCCGGGTGGAACCCGTGGCTGAACGCGTGGGAGACCACCTCATCGACCATCACCCGGGCGTGCCATGCGGCGGCCAGCCTGATCAGCCCGTCCCGACCACCCGCGGCGTCGTACACGCTCTGCGTGGGCATCATGCTCCCATCATGGCAGGCTCTGTTCCGCTCGACCCGGCCTCGGAACTCGCTCCACAGATTTGGCTAGTCGGGTGGAATCCGTCGGAGGATGCGACTATACTCAAACACATGTTCGATCGTTCAGTACTCGTT
>JBOHDW010000191.1:0-3203 GCA_050700795.1 Nocardioidaceae bacterium
CGCCGATTCGCCCCTTCACCGACTCACGATCGGAACGCGTGTTGGTCGACGCCGGCAACATGGCGTACTCGGCGGTGACCCAGCCGAGGCCGGACCCCTTGCGCCAGCGGGGGACTCCCGCCGAGGCCGAGGCGGCACAGAGCACGCGGGTCCGGCCGAACTCGATCAGCACCGACCCCGCCGCGTGGTCCAGCCAGTGGCGGGTGATCGTGATGGGGCGCAGCTCGTCGTCGGCGCGACCGTCGGCTCGGGTCATGCGACGACCCTATCCGGCGGCTCAGATCTCGTAGGTCGAGCCCGTGGCCGCGAGCTCGACCTCGGGATAGCTCCCCCGGGCAGCCTCGAGGGCGGCGTCTCGGGAGTACCACGGAGGGACGTGGGTGAGCACGAGGCGGCCGACGCCCGCCTCCGTCGCGATCGCCCCCGCCTGTCGACCCGTCAGGTGCAGGTCGGGCGGGTTGTCGCCCCGTTCGACGAACGCGGCCTCGCAGAGGAACAGGTCCGCGCCCTTGGCGACCACGTCGGCGAGCTGGGGGCACGGCCCGGTGTCCCCGGAGTAGGCCAGCACCCGGCCCTCACACTCGATGCGCAGGGCGTACGCCGGGACGGGATGTTTCACCGGTGTGGCCCGGACCGTGAACGGACCGAACTCGATGGGGTCGTCGTCGTACTCGTGGAAGATGAACTCGTTGGTCATGCCGGGCAGCTTCGGCATCCCGTAGGCCAGGGCGACCTGGAGGGCGACCTCCGCGGGGCCCCAGACGGGGATCCGCGGCCGGGCACCGTCGGGGTGGTACTTCCACACCACGTAGAGCCCGCTGATGTCCGAGTAGTGGTCGGGGTGCAGGTGGCTGAAGAAGACCGCATCGACGTCACACGGGTCGATGAACCGCTGCAGCGCCCCGAACGAGCCGCTGCCGAGGTCGAGCAGGATGCGCCACGTCCGTCCGTCGGAGTCCGCCTCGACGAGGTAGCAGCTGGCGGGTGAGTCCGGGCCGGGGTAGGAGCCGGAGCAACCGATCGCGGTCAGCTTCATCCGCGTGCCCAGGCGGAGGCGCGGGCGAACTGGTGCACCGACTCGAGCTCGGGTCCGAGGAACCGTCGGCCGATCACAGCGAACTCCTCTGGCCGGCCGGTCGTCAGGAACCGGTGCGCCGGGGGCGGCAGCCGATCCGGGCGCTCGAGTCCGTGCCGCACGAGAGTCCGGTAGACATCCTTGGCGGTCTCCTCGGCGCTGGACACCAAGGTGACCTCGTCGCCGAGCACGAAGGAGAGCACACCGGTCAGCAGTGGGTAGTGCGTGCACCCGAGGATCAACGTGTCGATCCGCGCCTTGACGAGCGGGGCCAGATAGCCCCGCGTGACCCGGACCAGCTCCTCGCCCGTCGTCACTCCCGCCTCCACGAACTCGACCAACCGGGGGCAGGCTCGCGTGAAGAGGCTCACCTGCGGCGCCGCGGTGAACGCGTCGTCGTAGGCCAAGGAGGCGGCGGTGGCGGCCGTGCAGATCACCCCGATGCGGTTGCTACGGGTGGCGGCGACCGCTCGCCGCGTGGCCGGATGGATCACCTCGATGACGGGTACGTCGTACCGCTGGCGCGCATCGTGGAGCACCGCGGCACTCGCCGAGTTGCAGGCGATCACCAGCGCCTTCACGCCCTCCCCGACCAGGTGGTCGAGGCACTCGAGGGAGTACTCACGCACCTCGTCGAGAGGCTTGCGCCCGTAGGGCTGGCGGGCGGTGTCGCCGAGGTAGAGGACGGGCTCGTGCGGCAGCTGGTCGAGCACGGCGCGGACCACGGTGAGGCCACCGAAGCCGGAGTCGAAGATGCCGATGGGATCGTCCGCCACGGCACAAGGGTAGGGGTGCGGCGCCGAATCGGTGAGGGTTGGAGGCACAGGTCATCCCGGCAATTTCGCTGCGGCCGGCGGCGCGGGTCGGGAACGGCTCCTCACGGCGACGAGCGTTCGTTGTAGACGCCAGCCTCCTGCTGACCTGAGAGCGCGCCGATCGCGGCCATCACCTCGTCGGTCACCTCACGACGGGCCCGGCCCGGCGGGACCCCGTCGTACCGTCCGACGAAGCGGAGTGGGCGCCCGAACCGCACCGTCACCTTGGCCAGCCGCGGCCGGCGCGAACCCACCGGCTGCAGGTTCGCGGTGCCCCGCAGCCCCACCGGTACGACGGGTGCGCCGGATGTCAGCGCGAGGTGAGCCACCCCGGTTCGCCCCCGGTACAGGCGACCGTCGCGAGACCTGGTGCCCTCCGGGTAGATGCCGAATGCGTCGCCGTGACCGAGCACGTCCAAGGCGATGTCGAGCGAGGCGAGGGCGGCCTTCGTGTCGTCGCGGTCGACCGGGACCATGCCCATGGCGATGAACCAGCCCCGTCGTACCGCACCCCTCACGCCGTGTCCGTTGAAGTAGTCCGCCTTCGCCAGGAAGACCACCTTGCGGGGCGCCACGATCGGGATCACCAGCGAGTCGGCGAAGGAGAGGTGGTTGCTCGCCACGATCACGGGACCGTCCGGCGGAACGTTCTCGATGCCCTCGACGGTCGGCCGCCACATCGCCTTCGCCAGCGGCGGGACCACCGCGTGCGAGATCTCGTAGAGCATCGCCTAACCGAACGGGAGCTTCGGCTGTGGGGGCCCCAGGGTGGGGTCGACGCCGTCGAACAGGGAGCTGACGGACTCGCCGGCGTGCACGCGCGAGATCGCCTCCGCGAAGAGATCCGCGACCGACCGCACCCGCAGCTCCGGCCAGTCGGAGGGAGCCGGGACCGTGTCGGTGGTGACCACCTCGGTGATCATCGGATGTCCCCGGAGCCGTTCAACCGCCTTGCCGACGAAGAGCCCGTGCGTGCAGGCCACAGACGCCCCGGTGCAGCCGAGCTCCTCGAGCTTGTCGAGCAGCTCGATGATGGAGCCGCCGGTCGCGATCTCGTCGTCGAGGATCAGCGCCCGCTTCCCCGCCACATCTCCGACGATCGCGTCGATCACGACCCGGTCGTCGGCGAGCCGCTGCTTGCTGCCCGCCGCCACGGTCAGCCCGAGCAGCCGGGAGAACTGGGTGGCCGACTTCGCGTTGCCCAGGTCGGGCGAGACCACCACGGTGCCCTCGAGGCCCTGGCCGCGGTAGTGGTCGGCGAGCACGCCGAGCGCGGTCAGGTGGTCTACCGGGACCGAGAAGAAGCCGTGCAC
>JBOHDW010000192.1:0-7571 GCA_050700795.1 Nocardioidaceae bacterium
GGTCGCGGTAGCGGAACTCGTGGGACAGCTCGACCTCACACGGGATCCGGGTCCAGTGCTCGATGGCGTACTTCGCGACGAGGCCGGCGTAGAACGCCGTGCCGCAGCCGATCACGATGATCTTGTCGACCTCGCGCAGCTGCTCCACGTCGATCCTGAGTTCGTCGAGCTGGAGCCGACCGGAGTCGTCGTGGCGCCCGAGCAGCGAGTCGGCGATCGCGCGCGGCTGCTCGTAGATCTCCTTGCGCATGAACACGTCTAAGCCACCCGTCTCCGCGGCGGACAGGTCCCAGTCGACGTGGTAGGGCCGCCCCTGTGCGGGGTTCCCGTGGAAGTCGGTCACCTCGACGTCCGACCCGGTGATCGTGACGACCTGGTCCTGGCCGAGCTCCAGAGCGTCGCGGGTGTGTTCGATGAACGCCGCCACGTCAGAGGCAACGAAGTTCTCGCCGTCCCCCACGCCGACCACCAGGGGAGAGTTGCGGCGGGCGGCCACCACCCGGCTGGGGTCCTGGCCGTCGACGGCGACGAGCGTGAACGCACCCTTGAGCAGACGGCACACCGTCTGCATCGCCTCGGTCAGGTCGGCGCCGCGGTCGAGCTCGACCTCGAGCAGGTGCGCGGCGACCTCGGTGTCGGTCTGCGACACCAGGATGTGGCCGTCCGCCTCGAGGTCTGCCCGGAGTACGGCGTAGTTCTCGATGATCCCGTTGTGCACCAGCGCAAGCCGACCGTGCTGCCCCAGGTGTGGGTGTGCGTTCTCGTCGTTGGGGGCGCCGTGGGTCGCCCAGCGTGTGTGCCCGATCCCCGTCGTGGACTCGGGCAGCGGGTCGTCGGCCAGCGCCTTGTCGAGGTTCGCCAACTTCCCGGCCCGCTTCCGGCTCACCACGGCGCCGTCGTACACGAGTGCGACCCCCGCCGAGTCGTAGCCGCGGTACTCGAGCCGCCGCAACCCCTGCACCACGACGTCCTCGGCCTGCTGGGGTCCGACGTACCCGACTATTCCGCACACGGGTGGCAGTTTACCGGGGCCCAGTCCCCGAGCCGCGAGCTTTGCCCCGGCCGACGACTGCCAGAATGCAGCCATGGCCTCCGAGGGACAGCTGATCGACCCCTCGGAGCCGCGGGATCCGCGAGAGACGAGCCCCTACGCCGAGATCGACCGCGACGTCTGGGCCACCCTGGGCAGGCACACCCGGCAGCCGCTGAGCGCCGAGGAGATCGAGCAGGTCCGCGGCCTCGGAGACCAGCTCGACCTGGCCGAGGTCCAGCAGATCTACCTGCCGCTGTCGCGGCTGCTCTCGCTGTACGTCGAGAGCGCCGGCGCCCTGTATCGAGCGCAGGAGGAGTTCCTGGACCGGCCGCAGCCGCCGCGGACGCCGTTCGTCATCGGGCTGGCCGGCTCGGTCGCGGTCGGCAAGTCGACCACTGCCCGGCTGCTGCGCCAGCTGCTGGCGCACTGGCCGGCCCATCCGCGGGTCGCACTGGTGACCACTGACGGGTTCTTGTACCCCAACGCCGAGCTCGAACGCCGCGGCCTGCTCGCGAGGAAGGGGTTCCCCGAGACCTACGACCGTCGAGCCCTGCTGCGCTTCGTCATCGATATCAAGTCCGGGCGTGACGAGGTCGAGGCGCCGACGTACTCCCACCTCGTCTACGACGTCACGCCGGACCGGAAGGTCGTGGTGAGGCGGCCCGACATCGTGATCATCGAGGGGCTCAACGTGCTCCAACCGGCCCGGGCACGTGAGGACGGCCGCACCGGACTGGCGATCAGCGACTTCTTCGACTTCTCGGTCTACGTCGACGCGGCGACCGACGACATCCGCTCCTGGTACGTCGACCGGTTCCTGCGGCTGAGGGAGACCGCCTTCCGCGACCCGGCGTCGTACTTCTCCCGGTACGCCGACCTGTCGGAGGCGGCCGCCCGCGACGAAGCGAACCGGATCTGGGCCACCGTCAACGGGCCGAACCTCGAGCAGAACGTGCAGCCCACTCGAGGGCGGGCCACCCTGGTCATGCGCAAGGCGGTCGACCACTCGGTGCGGTTCGTTCGGCTGCGCAAGCTCTGACTCGCCGAAAACCGGGTGACGCGTCGGACGAGCGTCTCTAGCCTCGTGACCATGGATATCCGCGCGGTCGATCCGCACGACGAAGCGCTCTTCCACGAGTACTACCTCGCGTCCGAGCGCGCGCAGCGCCACGGCCGCGAGTACCCGACGTTCTGGAGCGAGCCCGAGGTGCTCGCGATGTTCCGCGCCGAGCCCGAGGAGGAGCGCATCGAGCCCTTCGCGGCGTTCGAGGGGGACGAGATCGTCGGGACCGGGGTGCTCTTCTTCCCGCTGCTCGCCAACACTCACATGGCCTTCACCGAGCTGGACACGGTCCCGGAGCGCCGGCGCGAGGGCGTCGGGTCCGCGCTGGTGGACCACGTCCTCACCCGGGTGGCGGCCGCTGGCCGGACTCTCGTCATGGTCCAGGCGATCCTGCCGATCGGCGCCGGCGACGGCCATCCGGTCAAGAGGTTCGCGGCCAAGCACCGCTTCTCCCTGGGCAACGAGGAGCTCCGCCGGTTGCTCCAGCTCCCCATCGACGAGGACGTGATCCAGGGCTGGATCGACGAGTGCGCTCCGCATCACGTCGACTACCGCATCGAGCAGTACGTCGACGACGGCGTTCCCGAGCACCTGTTGCCGTCGTACGTCCACACGCTGAACCAGCTCGCCGCGGACGCACCCACTGGGGAGATCGAGTTCGAGGCGGAGGCGACCACCGTCGAGATCTATCAACACAATGTCGCCCAGGGCATGGGGGCAGGCCGTCAGGTCTTTCGAACGCTCGCGGTGACCACGGGGCCGGACGGTCTGGACGAGGTCGTTGCTCACACCCAGCTCGCCTGCCCTCCCGAGGGAGCCGACCCACCCTACGGCTACCAGTGGGGCACGCTGGTGCTCCAGGGCCACCGGGGTCACCGACTGGGACTCGCGATGAAGGCGGTCAACCTGAGGGCCTTCCAGGTCGCGCACCCCGAACGCACAATGATCACCACGCAGAACTCACCGGTGAACGGGCCGATGGTCTCGATCAACGAGCGGATCGGCTTCCGCCCGGTCGAGGTCGGTGCCGAGTACGTCCGACAGCTCTAGGAGAGAGCCCGACGGCTCGGCCGGGGGATCGAGGCCGAGCCGTCGGGTGAAACGCGGTCGTCAGTGCCCGTGGGGAGAGCCGACCGGGGTCACCGGGTGGACGGGGTGCACCGGCTTGACCGGGTGCACCGGCTTGACGGGATGCACCGGGTGCACCGGCATCTCCGGGGGCACCGGCTTGACCGTCGCCTTCCCGTGCTGGCCGGCCTGGCTCTTCCCACCGGATGCCAGGGTGGAGATCTCCTCACCCTTCAGCACGCCGACATTGGTGGTGGTCCTCGCCAGCTGTGAGATCTCGGCGCCCTTGCCCTTCGATCCACTCGACGTGGTGGGCTGGTCGCCAGCCGTGACGCTCGAGATGTTCCCGGAGGAGCCACGGGTGTCAGGGTGGCCGTTGGAGTGTGCGTTGGGACCCGGGACGGTCACGCCGACCTTGGCGAGCATGTCGCGGGCGGTCTGCTGCGCGGCGCCCGGAAGGGCGCCGGTCGCCGCGGTGGCGACGCCACCGACGAGGAGCAGGCCCCCGGTCGCCACGGCGGCGAGCGAGACCTTGAGGCTGCGAGAACGGTGCACGAGGGACCTCCGAGGGGTTTGGCCGGCCGCACGGAACGCCGCGAGCGCCCGGTCCTCACCGGGCTGTGGGCCGGGCTCGGAGGGCGCCGCGGCGGCGTGCAGGACCTCGAGCACACCGCGACGGGCGGTGGGGAGATCGAGTCCGTGCCGGGGTTCGATTGTCATGTCACCCTCTCATCGCTCGCCACGTCCGCAGCGTTACCGGCGCGCTGCCCCGGCCGCGCCTCGAGGAGCGCCTCCAGGCTGCGCAGCCCCCGGTGTGCGGCGACCCGGACCGTCCCCGGCCGCTTGCCCACGATCCTGGCGGTCTGGTCGACGTCGAGCCCGACGACGTACCGCAACAGCACCACCTCGGCCTGGTACGCCGGCAGCCGGCCGATCAGCGCCAACGCCGCCTCTGTGGTGACCAGGCACTCGACCTCCGCCTCGACGTCGGTGTCGGCCGGCCGCCCGACGAGGGCGGCCTCGGTGTCGACGGGGAGCGGGCGTCGGTAGCTGCGGCGCTGCTCGTCGCGCATCCGCGCCCAGGCGATCGTGAAGACCCAGCCCCGCCAACCGGACTCGTCACCGGAGAAGCGGTCGAGGTTGCGCACCACGCTGACCCACGTGTCGGCGGCCACGTCCTCAGCGGCCGACCCGAGCGTGGTGGACAGCAGGCGCAGCAGGAGCGGCTGCACGGACCGGAACAGGACGACGAAGGCGTGCTCATCCCCCTCGCGTGCTGCGGAAAGCACCTCCGCGAACGTCGGCTCCGGCATCGTTCCTCCTCGAAACGCCCCGAACACCTTGCCACAGCCGCCGAGGTCGCCGCACGGCCCTAGAGGAACTCAGCCCCTCTCCAGCGTCAACTCGTAGTCGCCGAGCCGCTGCACCGGCCGGAACCCCATCGCCTCGTTGACCGCGATCATCGCCTCGTTGACCTCGGCGTTGAAGGTGACCAGCAGGGTCCGGTCGGTCACCTCGCTCTGGACGGTGCGCAGGTTGGCCACCTTGGTCGCCACGCCGAGGCGGTGCCCCCGATGCGCCGGCCGGACCAGGGTGCCCCACTGGTAGAGCCGCCCCGGGTCGTGGGACGGCACACCGATCTCGGAGTAGGCGGCCAGGGTCCCGTCCGGAGCCACCGCCACCGTGCAGTACTTCGTCCGGCCGGCGGCCCGCATGATCTCCTCGTCCGCCCGGATCCGCTGCTCGTCGAAGACCATCTGCTCGAGCACGAGGTCGCCCGTCGGCGCCTCGGTCATCAGGCTCCCCACCAGGTCACCGAACTCCACCAGCACGTCGTCTGGCACCCGGTCGCGCCACTGCCGCAAGGTGTAGGCGCCGGCGTGGTGCCTGGCCGCATCGTCGCCGAGCCTGTCCAGCAGCGCGCCGTCCGCCGGCAGGTCCAGCACCCGCATCACGTTGCCGAGAGCGAACGAGAAGCCATGGTGCAGCAGGAAGTCGGCGTTCGGATGCCCGGCTCCGGACGGCGGCGCGTCGTACGGCGTGGTCGCATCCGCGTTGACCAGCGCACGACCCGATTCACGGACCCGACAGAGCAGGAACTCGAGCATCGCCGTGCCGTACCCGCGGTTGCGCTGGTCGGGGTGCGTGCACACCCCGACGCCGGCCCGGTCCAGGTTGTCCATGAGCGGCATCCCGAAGAGCCCGGTCGCGACGATCCGACCGTCGAGGTAGCCGCCGTACGCCTCGACCGCCTGGCCCGGGTCGTCCCCGAGCAGGTGCGCCCGGATCTCCTGCTCCGCCGGCGGCGACGCGTACTCCAGTCCGTGCCTGGTCGCCGCCTCGAAGACGGCGTGCCAGGCGCCCAGCTCCTCGCGGTCCGCACCGACTACCCGGGCGATCCGCAGGTCGCTCACAGCTTCTTCTGCAGCTCGTGGCAGTGCTCGACGAGCCGGAATCCGAGCGCGTCGTTGACCGCGTTCATATGTTCGTTGACGTCTGCGTTGCCGGTTATCAGCCGTTGGCAGTCGGGGAAGCGGGCCCGAACGGCCTGGTGGTTGGCGAGCTTGACGGCGAGGCCGAGCCGATGGCCGCGGTGCGCCGGCGTCACGATGGTGCCGCTCTGCTGCCCCCGTTGCGGGGTGAAGTCGGAGATGTACACCTCGGTCACGCCGGCCATCGAGCCGTCCGCGGCAACCGCCGCTGTGGCCACCTCGTGGGCCCCCGCCTTGCGGCCGATCTCCTCCCGGCCGCGCACCCGGTCCAGGTCCCACACCTCCGGTTCGACGTCGAGCTCCCCCATCGGCGCCTGGGTGTTGAAGGCCTCCTGCAGCGCGCAGTAGCCCTCGACGAGCTCGTCGGGCATCCGGTCAAGCCAGGTCACCAGCCGGTACGACGCATGATGGGGCTCTGTCTCGGCGACCAGACCGGCCCAGGTCGGCTCGGTCTCGAAGAGGTCGACCACCTTCATGCCGTCGGAGACCCCCATGGTGTAGCCGCGATGCTCGGCGAACGCCATGCCGGGCGAGTCCACCTCGTCGATGCCGACGATCACTTCGGCCATGACGGTGCGACGGCCGCGCCCGCTGACCAGCCCCTCGGCATGGGCGCAGAGCGCCGAGCCGACTCCGCGAAGGCGGCCGTCGGGGGGCACCATGACGTCGAGGAAGGCCGAATGCTTGTTATCGAGCAGGGGATAGCCGATCCACGCGGTGCCTTCCATGCGACCACCGTCGAAGGCCGCGAGCAACGTTCGCTCGAACTCCCTGCTCTTGAGCTGGATGGTCGCCCAGGCACTCTCCCAGGCCCAGTACCAGTTCCAGGGACGGCGATACTCCATGACCTGCTTGCCGATCTCCCAGTGCCGGCGCACGGCCGGCTCGTCACCGACACCGATCTCACGGATCTCCACCCCGACGAGCGTACGGAGCGGTTCTGCGCGGCGCATCCCCTTTACAGGGCGAGTCTGCGCTTCACGACCTCGGCGAGCCGGCCGGCGATGGCTCGCGCCTGATCCTCGTCGGCCGCCTCGACCATCACCCGGACCAGGTCCTCCGTCCCGGACGGACGCAGTAGGACCCGCCCCGAGTCGCCCAGCTCGGCCTCCGCCTCGGCGACCGCGGCCGCAAGCGTGGCGTCCTCATCGGCTCGGGTCTTGTCGACGTCGGGGACGTTGACCAGCACCTGAGGGAGCCGGGTCATCACCCCCGCGAGCTCCCGCAGCGTGCGCCCGGTCGCGGCCATCCGCTCGAGCACATGCAGGGCCGTCAGGATCCCGTCCCCAGTGGTGGCATAGGCACTCATGATCACGTGGCCGGACTGTTCCCCACCCAGCGAGTAGCCGCCCGCCTTCATCGCCTCGAGCACGTAGCGGTCGCCCACCTTGGTCTGGCGGACGCCCACGCCCTCGCGACGCATCGCCTGCACGAACCCGAGGTTGCTCATCACCGTGGCCACGACCGTGTCCGCGTTGAGCTGGCCCTGCTCCCGCATCGCCAGCGCCAGGATCGCCAGGAGCTGGTCGCCGTCGACGACCGCGCCCGAGTGGTCGACGGCCAGACAGCGGTCCGCGTCGCCGTCGAGGGCGAAGCCGACGTCGGCACCGGCGTCGACGACGGCGCGCTGCAGGACCTCCAGATGGGTCGAGCCGCACTCTCGGTTGATGTTGAGGCCGTCGGGCTCGGCGCAGATCGCGGTCACGCTGGCGCCGGCGTCGCGCATCGCCTTCGGGCCGGCCTGGTACGCGGCCCCGTGCGCGCAGTCGAGGACCACGTGGAGCCCGTCCAGACGCCGCGAGAGGGTGGCGTCGAGGTGGACGGTGTAGTCCGACAACGCGGCGTGGTAGGTCTCAACACGGCCCACCGAGGCGCCGGTCGGGCGCTCCCAGGGCTCCCGTAGCCGCTGCTCGAT
>JBOHDW010000193.1:0-4081 GCA_050700795.1 Nocardioidaceae bacterium
GCGACCACCTGGTCGGCGAGCTGGTCCGGTTGCGCGAGGCCCTCGAGGGAGCGCGGCTCCCCCTCGAAGTGCCGGGAGTCGAGGCCCAGCGGGCCAAACGCGCCGGCATGGTCGACCAGCTGGAGGACTACGTCCTGCCTCGGCTGGTCCAGATCGACGCCCCGCTGCTGGCCGTCGTCGGCGGGTCGACGGGCGCGGGCAAGTCCACCCTCGTCAACGCGCTCATCGGCAGGACGGTCACCGAGCCGGGGATCCTGCGGCCGACCACCCGTTCCCCGGTGCTGGTGCACAACCCGGCCGACGCGGACTGGTTCGACGAGCAGCGGATCCTCCCAGGGCTGGCCAGGACGACGGCCGCGTCCGGCGACCCGGGCGCCCTCCGGCTGGTCGCCACCACCGACGTCCCTGAGGGCCTGGCGATCCTCGATGCCCCCGATATCGACTCCGTCGAGGAGGCGAACCGGGCGTTGGCGGCCGAGCTGCTCGGCGCGGCCGACCTGTGGCTGTTCGTCACCTCGGCCGCGCGGTACGCCGACCAGGTCCCGTGGGAGTTCCTCAAGGCCGCCGAGGAGCGCAGCGCCGCCGTGGCCGTCGTACTCGACAGGACCCCCAGGGACGCCATGGAGGAGGTCAGCGGTCATCTCGCCCGGATGCTGACCGCCCAAGGCCTGCGTGACTCACCGCTGTTCGTGGTCCCCGAAGAGCACCTTGACGCGTCCGGGTTGCTGCCGGCCGACTCCGTGGCGGAGATCCGGAGCTGGCTCGACCTGTTGGCGCAGGACGCGTCGGCCCGGGCCGCCGTCGTACGTCAGACCCTCCAGGGCGCGATCCGCAGCCTCTCGCGCAACGCGTACGTCGTCGCCGACGCGGCGGCGGAGCAGGAGGAGATGGTCCGGAGACTGCGGGCGGACGTCGACCACGCGTACGACGACGCGATCGCCCGGATCGACCACGCGTCGGCCGACGGCACCCTGCTGCGCGGGGAGGTACTGGCCCGGTGGCAGGAGTTCGTCGGCACCGGTGAGCTGTTGCGGACTCTCGAGACCAAGGTCGGCTGGGTGCGTGACCGCGTGGTCGCCTGGGTACGCGGCAAGCCCCAGCAGGCCGAACGCGTCAGCGTGGCCGTCGAGTCGGGACTGGAGACCCTGGTCGTCGAGCACGCCGAGGCGGCCGCCGAGCAGGCCGAGGCGGGCTGGCGCTCGGTGGGCGCCGGGCGACCCCTCGTCGAGGTGCCGGGTCGGGTCTTGGGGCGCGCCTCGCGCGACCTGCGTCCCCGTGCCGCACTGGCGATCCGGGAGTGGCAGGGGGATCTGCTGGCCATGGTCCGGACCGAAGGCGCGGACAAGCGGTCGACGGCGCGGTTCCTTGCCTACGGGCTCAATGGGCTGTCGGTCGCCTTGATGATCATCGTCTTCTCGCAGACGCTCGGCCTCTCCGGGGCGGAGGTGGGGATCGCCGGAGGCAGCGCGCTGGTCAGCCAGAAGCTGCTGGAGGCGGTCTTCGGCGACCAGGCCGTCCGCGGCCTCGCCGCCAAGGCGCGAGTGGACCTGCACACTCGGGTGGGCGGACTGATCGACGGCGAACGCGCTCGGTTCGTCGACGTCCTGACCGGGCTGGGGGTCGACCCGGCCACGCCCGAACGGGTCAGGAGCGCGGCCCGCCGGATCGACGACCTGCGCTTCGCGGCCCGAGACGACGCGGCCCGAGACGACGCGGCCGGAGACCGGGCGTGACGGGACTCGTCGAGGGCGCCCGACGACTGGTCGGGAGGACCACCGACATCGCCGACCGGATCGACGGCCTCGCCGAGGCGGGGCGCAGCGCGCGCGGATGGCTGGACGACACCCTGGTCGACGAGGCTCAGGGGGTCGCCGAGCGGGCCGGCAGCCGACTGCGACTGTCCGGCGACCACACGGTGGTCGCGCTGGCCGGGGCGACGGGCTCCGGCAAGTCGTCGACGTTCAATGCCCTGACCGGGGTGGACCTGGCACCGGTCGGAGTCCGGCGTCCGACGACGTCGTGGACGATGGCCTGCGCATGGGGAGCAGACGGCGCGGGGGAGCTGCTCGACTGGCTCGGGGTGCCCCTGCGGCACCAGGTGTCGCGCACCAGCATGCTCGGCGGTCCCGGCGAGGAGCGTGGGCTGGACGGCCTGGTCCTGCTCGACCTGCCCGACCACGACTCGACCGAGGTCGGCCACCACCTCGAGGTCGACCGGCTGGTCAGGCTCGTCGACCTGATGGTCTGGGTCCTCGACCCGCAGAAGTACGCCGACGCTGCCCTCCACCGTCGCTACCTCGCCCCGCTCGCCGGCCACCGCGAGCTGATCCTGGTGGCGTTGAACCACATCGACACCGTCCCCCAGGATCGGCGGTCGTCGGTGATCGACGACCTGCGCCGGCTGCTCGCAGCGGACGGGCTCACCGGCGTACCGGTGCTGCCCATGTCGGCGGTCACCGGCGAGGGGCTCGCCGAGCTGAAGCGGGAGATCGCCACCCGAGTCGCTGCGAAGCAGGCGGCCAGGGCACGGCTGATGGCCGATGTCCGGCAGGTGGCAGCCCGGATGGCGGCGGTCTGCGGTGACGCCGAGCCCGGTCGACCGGCGCGCGCGCGTCGCGCCGAGCTGACCGACGCGTTCGCCGACGCCGCCGGCGTACCGACCGTGGTGAAGGCGGTCCAGGACTCGACCAGGCGGCGGGCGAGACGGGCAACGGGGTGGCCGCTGACCGCCTGGCTCGGCCGGTTCCGCCCCGACCCGCTCCGCCGACTCCACCTCGACCTCGGTGTCCGCGGCGCACTGCTCACCGCGAAGGCTCGCTCGTCGATCCCCGAGGCGACCCCGATCCAGCGGGCCCGCGTCGACGCGGCGGTCCGTCAGGTCGCCGACGACGTCGGAGCTCCCCTGACACCGCCCTGGGCGGGCGCCGTACGCCGCGCATCGTCCGCACGGCTGCCCGAGCTGAAGGACCGGCTCGACCGCGCCGTGCTCGAGACCGACCTCGGGCTGTCCGGGACCCCGCTCACCTGGCGAGTGGTGCGGCTGCTGCAGTGGGTCCTGCTCATCGCCGCGATCGGGGGGCTGGGATGGCTGGCGGTGCTCGCCGTCCTGGCCTACCTCCGGTTGCCCGAACCGACGACCCCGAGGCCGGCCGACCTTCCGCTCCCGACCCTGCTGCTCCTCGGCGGGGTGCTCCTCGGGGTGCTTCTGGCGCTGGTCAGCCGGTACGTCGTGGGGTGGTCCGCGCGACGGAAGGCGCGGGCGGTCGACCGGCGCCTTCGCAGCGCGATCTCGGAGGTGACCGAGCTGCTCGTGGTCGAGCCGATCGATGAGGTGGCGGCGGCCTACCGGGCCACCCTGAACGGGTTGGCGACGGCCCTGCGCTGAAGCCGCGCCGGTTCCCCTCCCCAGCCCGGTTGTCGGCGAGTTGTCCCCAGGTCGGCCGGTGAGCCGGGTGTCGCGTCGCCGCCGCCGGGGAGCCTGGTGCCTCCCAGGCCCGGCTCGCGGGCCTTCTCAACCAAGGAGCTGACGATGCATGACGCGATGGTGACGTTCTCGGGATGGGCGGGCAACGACCCGGTCTTTCGCGAGACCTCGGGCGGCAATGTCGCCAACCTCCGGGTGGGCTGCACCCCACGGCTGCGGAGGAAGAGCGGCGACTGGGTCGATGGTCCGACGTCCTGGTTCTCGGTCAGCTGCTGGCGGTCGTTGGCCGACAACGTGCGTGACTCCGTCAAGAAGGGGGACCCGGTGATCGTGCACGGTCGGCTGCAGGTCGACGTCTGGGACCGCGACGGCGTCCAGTCGATCTCTCCCGTGGTCCAGGCGCTCTACGTCGGCCACGACCTGAACCGGGGCCGGTCCCTGTTCACCCGGGCCACCCCGCCCGAGCGCGCCGAGACCGACGACGACGCCGAGGCGGCGCTCAAGGAGCTCATCCATGACCCCGGCCACGAGTCCCCGCAGCTCGACAGCGAGGGCAAGCCTCGAGAGCTCCCGCGTCCCGCGGTGGCCTGATCGGGCCGATTTCGGTCGGACCGTCCCCCCGCCGTAGGCTGCACGACCATGGCCGAATATGTGTTC
>JBOHDW010000194.1:0-5209 GCA_050700795.1 Nocardioidaceae bacterium
GCTCGATCTTGATCTTCACGTCCAGCCGGCCCGGTCGCAGGATCGCCGGGTCGATCATGTCCTCTCGGTTCGAGGCTCCGATCACGATGACGTTCTCGAGCCCCTCGACCCCGTCGATCTCGCTGAGCAGCTGCGGGACGATGGTGTTCTCCACGTCGGAGGAGACCCCCGACCCGCGGGTCCGGAAGAGCGAGTCCATCTCGTCGAAGAACACGATGACCGGCGTACCCCCGGTCGCCTTCTCACGGGCCCGCTGGAACACCAGCCGGATGTGCCGCTCGGTCTCTCCGACGTACTTGTTGAGCAGCTCGGGGCCCTTGATGTTGAGGAAGTAGCTCTTCTCCTCGCTCCCGGTCCGGGCCGCCACCTTCTTCGCGAGGCTGTTCGCGACCGCCTTGGCGATCAGCGTCTTGCCACACCCGGGCGGGCCGTAGAGCAACACTCCCTTCGGCGGCTTGAGCCGGTGCTCCTTGAACAGGTCGGGGTGCAGGTAGGGCAGCTCGACGGCGTCTCGGATCGCGTCGATCTGGCCCTTGAGGCCACCGATCTTCTCGTAGTCGATGTCCGGGACCTCTTCGAGCACCAGCTCCTCGACCTCGGACTTCGGCACCCGCTCGTAGACGTAGCCGGACCGGGCGTCGAGCAGCAGCGAGTCGCCCGCTCGTAGCGGCGAGTCCCGCAGCGGCTCCGCGATGCGCACGACGCGTTCCTCGTCGGCGTTGGCGATCACGAGGACCCGGTCCCCGTCGGCCAGCACCTCCTTGAACATCACCACCTCGCCGACCTTCTCGAAGTCGAGGGCGGCCACCACGTTCAACGCCTCGTTGAGCATCACCTCCTGGCCACGGCGAAGGTCGTCGAGCTCCACCCCGGGGCTGACGTTGACGCGCAGCTTGCGGCCACCGGTGAACACGTCGATCGAGTCGTCCTCGTTGCGGGACAGGAAGGTGCCGAAGCCCGCGGGCGGCTGGGCAAGCCGGTCGACCTCCTCCTTGAGGGTGGTGATCTGGTCCCTGGCCTCGCGAAGGGTCTGCGCGAGGCGCTCGTTCTGGGCGGTGACCGCGGCGAGCGAGCGCTGGGTCTCGGTCAGCCGTTGGTCGAGGGCTCGCGAGTGCACGGGGCTGTCGGCAAGCCGACGACGCAGGTCGCGGACCTCGTCCTCGAGGAAGCCCACCTGGCTGACGAGCTCCGCGGGCGTGCGCGACCCCCGGTCGGAAGAACTCTCCGATGCGGACAAGTCCGTCACCTCCCACATGGGTGCATCTGTCTTCGACAGTACCCGCGAGGCTACGTCGGCGACCCCGCTATCCGGATCGTGTCGGTCACGATTTGGGACACAGCGGAAGGCGACGGCCCCGGTCCGCCGGCCGGCTCAGGTGTCGAACGGCTCCTCGACGGCCGCGGCGGGCAGGTCGCCGGGTCTCGGCCCGGTGTAGTCGACGCCGTACGCGCCCGGCGCCGGACGACGCTTCCTCGCCGGCACCGACTCCCCGGGGGCCATCCGGCGCGCCGTGACGAGGAACCCGGTGTGACCGACCATCTTGTGCCCCGGGCGGACGGCCAGCCCCTCGACGTGCCACTCGCGCAGCAGCGTCTCCCACGGGTGCGGCTCGGTGAACCCGCCGTGGGCCCGGAGCGTCTCGACGGTTCGGCTGAGCTGGGTGGTGGTCGCGACGTAGACGCACACCACCCCGCCCGGGGACAGCGCCGCGGAGACCCGGTCGACGCACTCCCACGGGGCCAGCATGTCCAGGATGACCCGGTCCACCCCGCTCTCGTCCAGGTCCGCGGCGAGGTCCCCGACGGTCAACCGCCACGCCGGGTGCGGGCCGCCGAAGAACTGAGTGACGTTCCTCCTGGCCACCTCGGCGAAGTCGGCCCGCCGCTCGTAGGACGATACGACCCCGCCCGGGCCGACCGCCCGGAGCAGCGAGCAGGTCAACGCCCCGGAGCCGACGCCGGCCTCGACGACGTGAGCACCGGGGAACACGTCGGCCATCGCGACGATCTGGGCGGCGTCCTTGGGGTAGACCACCGCGGCCCCGCGCGGCATCGACACCATGTACTCGGTGAGCAGGGGCCGGAAGACGAGGTACTCGCCTCCCGCGGTCGACGTCACGGTGATGCCCTCGGGGCGCCCGATCAGGTCGTCGTGGTCGATCGACCCACGGTTGGTGAAGAACCGCTTGCCGCTCTCGAGCCGGATGTTGTGCCGGCGTCCCTTGGCGTCGGTCAGCCGGATCCATTCGCCGGCGCGCAGCGGCCCTCGTCGTACGCCGGACCAGCCCCCGGGGGCACCGTCATCCCGCTCGGGGTTCTCGTCGTCTGCCCTGGGCGGTGGTTCTACGACGGCGTCCGACCCCCGTCCGCGAAGGCCTTGTCCACGTCCTCGGTGACGAGGACGCCGTAGATGGAGCCGTCACCCTCGACCAGCAGGTACTCGGAGGCGGGAGTGCGCTGCATCGCGCGGATCAGCGACTCGCCCGACAGGTCGGCGGGCATGGTGAGCCCCCGCTCGAGCGAGCGGGCCACCGCGTCGACCGGCAGCCACGGGTGCCGGTCCTCCGGGGTCGCCAGCACCGCGGCCTCGTTCACGATCCCGGTCGGCCGACCGGACGAGTCGAGCACCACCACGCTTCCGGCGCGCTCCTCACGCGCCCGGCGTACCGCCTCGGCGAGCGGGAGGTCGTGCGGAACCGTGAGGGTCCGCCTGGCCAGGGCCCTGGCCTGCAGCATCGGCAGCCGCTGGCGGACCTGTGCGGACGCGATCGACGCGGTGGCCCCGCCCCACAGGAACATCGCGACGACGATCGCGAAGATGAAGTCCGAGTAGCCGACGACTCCTCCGGCCGCCTCCCTCACGAACGGGTAGGACAGGGCGCAGACCGCCGCCACCCGACCGCCCCACCCCGCGACGACGGTTCCGCGATGGGGGTTGCCGGTGAGCTTCCAGACGCCCGCCCGCAGCACCCGCCCCCCGTCGAGGGGAAGGCCGGGCACCAGGTTGAGCACGCCGACCACGAGGTTGGCGTAGGCCAGGGCGTCGAAGGCGAAGCCCACGAGCCCCGACAGGACCCGCCCGAGGAGGAACGCGACCACCCCGACCGCGAGCGACGTCAACGGCCCGACGACGGAGACCCCGAACTCGTGTCCCGGGGTGTCCGGCTCACCCTCGATCTCGGTCGCGCCCCCCAGGAAGTGCAAGGTGATGGAGCGCACCGGCAGGCCGTACCGCTTGGCCATCACGGCGTGCGACGTCTCGTGGAGCAGCACCGAGAGGTACAACAGCACCGCGAAAGCGAGCCCGGCAACGTACTTCCAGCCGCCGAGACCGGGACGGACCTGGTCGATGGCGGGCGCCAGCAGCACCGCGATGAAGGCCGCGACGACCAGCCAGGACGACCGGACGAGTACGTCGACCCCGGCGACCTGCCCGATCCGGAACGTGCCCGGTTCGCGTGGTCGTGCCGGGGTGTGCTCCACATGCTCACGCTATCGCGACGCGCGCTGTCGCCGGACCGTCGGCGCCCTCGCCTACTGTACTTTCCATGAGCAGCGAGGTGGTCGTGACTTCCGAGGAGCACCTCCCCGAGCGCACCCTCGTGGACGGGGTCGACGTGGTCGGCTCGTTGTCACCGAGCCGGGCCGGCGACTTCATGGCCTGCCCGCTGTTGTACCGGTTCCGCACCATCGACAGGCTGCCCGAGCCGCCCTCCCCCGATGCCGTGCGCGGCACCGTGGTGCACAAGGTGCTCGAGAACCTCTTCGACCTGCCCGCCCCGCACCGCACCGTCGACCGGGCCGCGGAGCTGCTCCAACCGGCCTGGGAGCTCCTCCTCGAGGAGGAGCCGGAGGTTGCGGAGATGTTCGCCGAGGACGGACCGGAGATCGGTCCCTGGCTGGCATCGTGCCGCACCTCGCTGGAGCGCTACTTCTCCCTCGAGGACCCCACCAGGCTCGAGCCGGCCGAGCGCGAGCTCTACGTCGAGACCCTGTTGGACACCAAGCTGCTGCTGCGCGGCTACATCGACCGGCTCGACGTCGCACCCACCGGCGAGATCCGGGTGGTCGACTACAAGACCGGAAAGGCGCCGGGACCCGCCTTCGAGGCCAAGGCGCTGTTCCAGATGAAGTTCTACGCGCTGGTGGTGTGGCGGACCCGAGGCATCGTCCCGACGATGCTGCAGCTGATCTATCTCGGCAGCGGGGAGGTGCTGCGTTACCTCCCCGATGAGAGCGATCTGCTGGCGACCGAGCGCAAGCTGAAGGCGCTGTGGACCGCCATCGACCGCGCGCAACAGTCGGGAGACTGGCGGCCCAGCCCGGGGCCGCTGTGCGCCTGGTGCGCGCACCAGGCGTTGTGTCCGGCGTGGGGCGGCACCCCTCCGCCCCTGCCCCAGCCGACGGAGCCACAGCCGGAGCCGTTACCGGCCGACGGGCCCGGCGACCCGGCCTGAACGCCGGCCGGCTCACCCGGCCGCGGTGTGCCCCGTCGCGACCGGCTTGTCAGGATTATCCGGATCTTCCGGGTACAGCACGCAGGCCACCCGGACGTCGCCCACGCTCCTGAGCTGCGGATCAACCCCGGACCGGAAGACCACCTCGACCCCTGAAGGCGTGTCGTTGAGCGCCTCGATCCCGGACCAGAACGGCTCGTCCGGTGCCTCCGCCCGCACCCTGTCCAGCAGACCATGGGTCGCCTCGGCGCCGCCCGCCAGCCCGACCGTGACCCGGGTGGCCGGGGCGTCGAGCACGTCGAGGGCACCGAGGGTGGCCCGCTCCTGCTCGTAGACCGAGGGTTCAAGGTGGGTCCAGCGCTCTTCGAAGAGGGCACGTAGGTCCCGCGACTCCCAGCCGCACTCGCCGACCGCCTTCGGGCAGCGGGGGTGGAACGCGCACCCAAGCGGGGGTGAGGCGGCATCGGGGATCTCGCCGCGCGGCAGGTCCCGGGGCACCTGTCGTGCCGGGTCGGGCTCGGGTATCGCTCGCAGGAGCGCCCGCGTGTAGGGGTGCTTCGGGTCGGCGAAGATCTCCTCGGTAGGCCCGATCTCGACGATCCGGCCCAGATACATGATCGCCACGCGGTCGCAGAAGAACTTCGCGGTCGCGAGGTCGTGCGTCACGTAGACGTACGTGAGCCCCATACGCTCCTTGAGCTCGATCATCAGGTCGAGGATCTTCGCCCGCACCGACATGTCGAGCATCGAGA